>JAYUSZ010000269.1:0-9555 GCA_043755435.1 Bryobacterales bacterium
AAATTTGTACGTTTGTGGCTGTTGATGAAACATGCCGCTTGCACGCTCGTGGCTCTGCTGCTGAGTGGCGTATGATCTGATGACAAAGCGAACTGGAGGAAGATCGTTCGGGAATACTGTTTGGTGGATATCTTGCAGCGCCTTATCGGCCAGCAACGGGATCGTTGCCTGACTTTTGGACTTACCGCCGGCATGATTTACATTATCAGGCCAATGGACATCCTGCGTTCCATCCACGCACCCATGTATAATCCCTATTCATGCCAATGGACAATTTCAAAGTAGGAATCACTTCCGATTTCTATACCGATGCCAAGGGAAAGTTTGAAAGAATTGTGGAGGCGAAGTTGGGAAGTTTTGCGGTGGAGGCCCTGCCGTCGCGCCCCAACAACGTTGCCGTACTTGAGGATATAGACGCAGTGGACGCCATCTTCGCAATGGCAACGAAGTTCACCACCGAGAGCGTACGGGGTGCTAAACGGTTGGCGCTGATTTCGCGTTGGGGCGTTGGGTACGACATGATCGACGTGCCTGCTTTGACCGAAGCTGGGATCGCTTTGGCGATTACGCCAGGAGCGGTGCGGCGTCCAGTAGCGGAGGCAATCGTTGCCCTGCTATTTGCGCTTACCACCAATCTGATGAAACAGGATCGTCTTGTGCGGAACGGAGGCTGGCGCAGCCAATTGCCTTCGCTGGGCCGGAATATTAAAGGCCGGACGCTTGGTTCGGTTGGCTGCGGGAACATCGCTGGAGAGTTGTTCAGGATGTCTGCCTCACTGGGCTTTGGCAGGCTTATCGCTCATGATCCTTTTGTTACTACTGCTCAGGCGGAAGCTTTGGGTGTGGAGTTGGTATCGCTAGAAGAAGTTTTTACCCAAAGTGATTTTGTCACCGTCAACCTGCCTCTTTCTGCACCAACCAAGGGATTGATTGACCTGACCTTACTAAAAAAGATGAAGCCGACTGCATACCTGATTAACACGTCGAGGGGACCAATCGTCAACGAGGCTGACTTGGTTTACGCACTGGAACAGCGAATGATAGCTGGTGCTGGACTGGATGTGTTTGAGCAGGAACCACTCCCCGCAGGAAGTAAGTTGCGGGAATTGGACAGCGTAATTCTGGCGCCCCATGCCCTTGCCTGGACGGAAGAGTTGGCGCGAGATAACAGCCTGGAAGCTTGTCAGAACATTTTGACAATTCGGGCAGGACGTGTGCCGGCAGCAATCGTGAATCCCGAAGTATTGATGCGGCCTGAATTTCTAAGAAAATTAGAATCCTATCGGAGAACTTGATGAAAAACCGTTTTCGAGATGTAGTTGCGGAAGGCAAAATTCCTGTTGGCCACATGGTGTGGGAGTTTGCCACCAGAGGCATTGCCAAGATTGTGGATTCCACGGGTTTGGACTTTGTGGTTTACGACATGGAGCATTCGGCCTTTGACGTGGACAAAGTGGCGGATCTGCTTGCATGGGCACAGGCTGCAGATTTTACGCCGTTTGTGCGGGTGCCTTATTGTGACTATCAGTTCATGGCTCGGCTGATGGACGCTGGGGCAATGGGGATTATGGTGGGAAACGTGAAGAACACGGAAGAGGCCCGACGCATTGTCCAGGCTGTTAAGTTTGCTCCGCTTGGAGGGCGTGGTGTTGGGCTTGGTTCCGCACATACCGGCTATATGGCTCCGGATCCTGTTTCTTACTTCCAAAGTATTAACCGGTCTTCGGTTATTATCTGCCAAATTGAATCGAAGGAAGGGGTAGATAATGCTGAAGATATTGCTGCTATTGAAGGGGTGGATATTTTATGGGTAGGCCATTTTGACTTATCCACATCGTTGGGAATTCCCGGGCAATTTCAGCATCCTTTATTTCTTGAAGCGATCGCGAAAACTGTTGAAGCAGCGCGCAAGCACAACAAGTTATTAGGCATTCAGCCGAGCACTCCGCAACAGTTGGAACAATGGGTGCACGCCGGCTTTAACGTTATATCTTGGGGAGTTGATTCGGCGGTCTACAGGGCTGCTCTGCTTGGCGGAGTGAATGCTGTTCGAGCAATAACAAATCGATAAATTACGGCCAGTTAATGTTTTATTTTAAGATTGCATCTTATTATTGAATGGAGGACAATAATGTATTACTAATTAAAAGGATAGTTCACCCCCCATGAGAATTCTTCCTGAACCAGTTCGAGCAGATTCATTATCGCGGCAAGTGTTTGGCATTTTGAAAGATGCTGTTTTTCAAGGTAAGTTCAAGCCAGGCGAACAACTTCCAGAAATTCAAGTAGCGCGATGGTTGAATGTAAGCCAAGCGACCGTGCGTGAAGCGTTGGTCCAAATGGAACAATGCGGCTTGGTGGTTCGCTTCAAGAACCGAAAGACCCAGGTTGCCAGGCTAACCAAAGATGATGTTCTTGATCGTTTGTCGATGTGTTCAGCACTGGAACCAAAAGCTGCATCAAGAGCTGCGGCAGTACTCAGCAGCAGCGATTTCGCAGAATTGGATGAGAGAGTGGAGGCGATTGAGAGGATGCCGGAAGAGGGCGGGACGTTCTTGGCGTCAATGGCCCATTTGGAATTTCACCAGCTTATTTGGGAAAAGACAAATAGCCCTATTCTGATTCGTACTTTGGAACATCTCACCACGCCTTTGTTCGCATTCCTGAAACCTGAACATTCTGGCACAATCGACCCGCACCGGGTTATTCTTGAAGCGCTACGAAGTGGTGATAAAACGGCGATTGAACAAGCGGTACAGGCCGATATTGATGGCACCTGTAATTGGTACCTTAATTTGGAGCGCAATACCGAAATTGTTTCAGCCGCCTAGGGCAGAACTATAACTTCTTCTTGATTTCGGCGGCGTTCTTGGCATCCGGTGCCAATTCAAGGTACTTTGAGTACGCTTCTTTTGCGGCCTTTGAATCCTTAGATTTTGCCAATGCATTGCCTAGCCACAGATATGCATCGGCACTTTGCGGATTCCATTTTGTTGCTTCACGAAAACGTGCAATCGCGGCTTTGTAGGAACCTTTCTTAAGGTAATACTTGCCAGTTGTGATTTCGGTTTCGGCTTGCAGAGGGTTGAACTCATACTCTTTGGGTGGCTGAAGTGTTTTGTCTTCTTCCACGGGTTCTTGTGGCTTGGGCTCGGCGGCAGGCTTTTGAGCAAAAAGCGCGAAAGAAGTCACGAAAGCGAGGAGTAGACGTTTCACTCCTTCATTCTACTCCCACCAGCAGATTTGCGCGATGCTGGTAGAAGCAACTCTGCAAGTTACTTCGCAATGAAAGAAATACCGCTTCGTGAACGTGTCGCGCTTCTGCCGCAAGAGCCTGGTGTCTACTTGTACAAAGACGCTGCGGGTGTGATCATCTATGTGGGAAAAGCGAAGAACCTGCGAGCCCGTGTGCGGAACTACTTCTCTGAAGACAGTTTGGCAGCACCAAAAAATGGAACGCTGATCAGCGTTGCAACTTCGCTTGATTACATTCTGGTGGATAACGAAAAAGAGGCGCTGGCGCTTGAGAATAATTTAATCAAGCAGTATCAGCCCCGGTTCAATATTCTGCTGCGGGATGACAAGACTTACCCTTACATCAAAATGACGGCGGAGAAATTTCCACGTGTGTATGTCACCCGCCGGTTGAATAAGGAAGATTCGTTTCACGGCCCTTACTTTCCAGGCAATTTGGCTTATCGACTGGTGGATGTGATTCACCGCCGCTTTCAGGTTCCATCCTGCAAAATCGATCTTACCCGGAAGCATGCGCAGCCATGTCTGGAATATCACATTAAGCGTTGTTTGGGTCCTTGTGTGGAAGGGCTTACCACTGATGAAGAGTATGCGGCAGCCGCGCGACGAGCGCGAATGTTTTTGGAAGGGAAGCACAAAGAACTGCGCGAAGAAATCCGCTTGCAGATGGCGCAAGCATCAGAGGAACTGAACTTCGAACGCGCCGCCGCCGCGCGTGATCTGCTGACAACAGTGGACGAAATGGAGGAACGCCAGAAGATGGCCGCTGCCTCCGGTGATGACATCGACATTTTCGCGTATCATGCTGAACCACCCTTGGTAGCGGTCAACCTGTTTCACGTGCGCAATGGGCGCATTGTGGATCGTAAAGAAATGTTCTGGGAGGACCAACATCAGTTTGATCCGCAGGAATTCATTGCGTCCTTGTTGAAGCAAATCTATCTTGGTGGGCGTTATGTTCCGGGCCTGATCCACGTACCTGCTGAGTTCGACGATTGCGAACTTCTGGAAGAATATCTGAGTGAAAAACGCGGCCGCAAAGTGGAAATTCACACGCCGCAGCGGGGGCAGAAAAAGGCATTGGCGGGCCTGGTAGAAATGAATGCTCAGCACAGTTTTGAAAGCCGATTTCGTGTGTTGAAGCCTTCCAGTTCATCAATTGCCGCTGCGGTTGAAGAAGCCCTGGGCCTGCCAGAACCGCCGAAGCGAATTGAGTGTTTTGACATTTCACACATTCAAGGCACAGACAAAGTGGCCAGCATGGTGGTGTGGGAAAACGGCCGGATGAACAAATCGGCATATCGTAAGTTCATCATTAAGACGGTGGAAGGCAACGACGATTTTGCCTCCATGCGCGAAGTGGTATTGCGGCGCTATAGCCGCCTGCTGGAAGAAAAAGAGACCATGCCCAGCCTGGTGATCGTGGATGGCGGTTTAGGCCAACTTCACGCTGCACAGGAATCGCTTGAGAAGCTGGGATTGGTGACGCAACCACTGGCATCGATAGCGAAGAGAGAAGAATGGATTTACGTGCTGGGGCAGGAAGATGAGCCCATTGTGTTGGATCGTCATTCGCCTGTGCTGCATCTTATACAGGTAATCCGGGACGAAGCCCATCGCTTTGCTGTGACGTTTCATCGGACTCGGCGCAATGCTTCGCGGCTGACGAGCGAACTGGCGGAGATTCCCGGTGTGGGCACGAAGACTGTGCAGAAACTGCTGCGGACCTTGGGAAGTATTCAACAGGTAAAAGCGGCCAATGAGGAGCAACTGGCAGCGGTGGTAGGCCTTGCGGCTGCACGCAGACTGCGACAATTTTATGATTCCGAACAAAGCAACAACCCAAGTACCGATTATCGAACCTCTGGCTGAGCGCTGGAGTCCGCGGGCTTTCTTAAAGCAGCCGGTGGAGGATGCAAAACTGCTGGCGCTATTTGAAGCCTTTCGCTGGGCACCGTCCAGCATGAATGAGCAGCCGTGGTATCTGCTGGTTGCGACTCAGGGTGACGCTGCAGGTTTCAGCAAGATGTTGAGTTGCCTGGTGGATCAAAATCAGGTATGGGCGAAGGATGCTCCAGTGCTGATGATTACACTGGCGAAGACAACCTTTAACCGCAATGGTAATCCGAACCGGACTGCGCTGCATGATACTGGGATTGCCTTCATGGCAATGTCGGTGCAGGCTACGGCGATGGGATTGCAGGTTCATGGCATGGGTGGGATCCACGTGGATAAGATCAAGCAGGAATATGGACTGCCCGCCGATGTGGAAGCCGTGGCTGGAGTGGCTTTGGGATATCCAGGGGAGGCAGATCAACTGAGTGAGCCGCTGCGATCACGAGAGTTGGCGACTAGAACTCGCAAGGGGTTGGCGGAGTTTGTGTTTAAGGGATGGAAAGAGAGTTACTTGGGTTAAGTTTAATAGCCGGTTGGCGTATCGTCGAGAGATGAACTCTCGTACCTTGAGCCAATAGTTTACGAGGCCTGCGAAATCCAGGACGGGGCTACAATTCCAATCGAGATCTTCTACTTACTGAAGATGTGCAACGGAATTAAACCCCCGTCCCGGAATTTCAAGAACTCTACATCAAGGGTTCACAACGGCGGGTTGAGTTTATTAGAACGTGGCGCGGACTTGGCCCCAAGCCCAATCGAGCCAAGGCATGAGCAGTTCCAAATCGGAAGTCTCCACCGTGGCACCGCCCCAAATCCGGAATCCAACTGGAGCGTCGCGGTAGGCACCAATGTCGAAGGCCGCGCCTTCTTTTTCCAGCATCGATACAATGCTTTTGGCGTGCTTGGCTTGGTCGTCTTCGGAAAGCGCGTTGTAGGCCGGGTCGGTGATTTTCAGGCAAATGGAGGTGCTGGAGCGGATCGCCTTATCTTCAGCCAAGAATCCCGCCCAAGTGGATTTTGCTACCCAGTCTTCAATCACTTTCAGATTCGCTTCGGACCGTGCAACCAATCCAGTCAAGCCGCCGATGCTCTCAGCCCACTTCAGGCCGTCGAGGGCGTCTTCTACACAGAGCATGGATGGGGTGTTGATGGTTTCTCCGGCGAAGATGCCGGAGATTAACTTGCCGCCCTTACTCATCTGGAAGATTTTGGGAAGCGGACGGGCTGGCGTGAATTGTTCCAACCGCTGCACTGCCCGAGGGCTTAGGGCGATCATGCCGTGGCCGCCTTCGCCGCCCAGCACTTTTTGCCAAGACCAAGTTACAACGTCCAGCTTCTGCCAGGGCATCTGCATTGCGAACACTGCTGAGGTGGCATCGCAGATTGCCAGGCCCTGACGGTCGCTGGGGATCCAATCGCCGTTGGGGACTCGTGCGCCGGATGTGGTGCCGTTCCAGGTGAAGACCACGTCGTTGTTCCAATCCACTTTGGTTAGGTCGGGTAATTGACCATAGCCGGCTTTGGAAACCACCAGCTTGTCCAGCTTCAACTGACTTTTGCAATCTGCCGCCCAGCCGCTGCCGAAGCTTTCCCAGCACAGCACTTCCGCGCCGCGTTCGCCAAGCAGGGACCACATGGCCATTTCAATTGCGCCGGTATCGGATGCAGGGACAATGCCAAGCACGTAGTCATCGGGCATGCCGAGGATTTTCTTGCTGCGGTCTATCACTTCGGCTAGTTTGGTCTTGCCGATCTTGGCACGGTGGGAGCGCCCAACGGCGGCTCCTTTAAGGGAATCGAGCGACCAGCCTGGTCGTTTGGCGCAGGGGCCGGAGGAAAAACAGGGATTCAGGGGAGTATTCGTGGGCTTCATAGGATTAATGTTTGGGAAAGTAGCGCGGCTGCATTGCAGCACGCTACGGCTCTTCTTCTATTCTATCGGAATCCCTTCCAGTTGACGTAACCAGGAGTCGAAGAGGGGGCATTCGGATCGGATGCGATCAAGCCCAATTTCAATGGCAGCAAGTGTTCCGAGGAGGGGTTTCTGGTAGCTCGGCAATAACGCAATTATCCGCTTGGACGGCGCTGTTTGGGGAGAATCGTTGATCTCTTCGGGTGATGTGAACTCGTCTCGGATACTCTGAAAATGGGCCTCAAGTTCAGGCTGGTAAATTCCACGACTGAAGGCGGAACAGTCACTGAAAAGCAGGCCTTCGAATTCATGCATCAGTATGAACGGAACGAAGCGTCTGGGATTGAATCGGTTTCCCATTTCTGCGACGATGTCATCCTGCAAGGCGGTTTGCACGCATTTGGCTTTTTCGGCAGCCGTTCTGAAGGCGGTGGATTGTATTCTTCCAGGCCATCCGGCAGGCAAACAGTAATAGTCGACCATGGTTGCTGCGATGCTGTTTGGATCTTCATTCAGGTGGTTTGTGATGTCCTTCTTTGCCGATGGCCAGGATTTGATCCCTCCACGATTTTGACGTTGTCTTGCATTGCCTATCAATTTTGGCGAGACGGAGTGGTAGCCGCAGGCAACCAAGTGGTTTCTTAGAACTTCGTTGACGAAGGACTCTTCCGTTTGGCCTTCCACGTGGATTAAGAGTCGAGCCATTTGCAGATTAGCCGGGAACGGGCCGTCCTCCGAACTCGTTCTTTTCCCATAGTTGGCCGAGGCTATAATCTTCGAGCCACTTCGCCAATCGGTCTGGATCGAGCCGTGTGAGTTGGGTAGCGTCATCGACCCGGTCAGCAACAATGACGTCTTCAGGGCTGAAATGGTCGAGAAGCAAGGACGATTGGGTGGATACGATTACTTGTGAAGTTACTGATGCCTGTCGAATTAAGGAGGCGAGCAGTTCCAGGGCATAGGGATGCAAACCCAATTCCGGTTCGTCTAATAAGATTAGCGAAGGGCGAAGTTCTACGGGTTGCAGGAAAAGGGTGGCCAGGGCGATGAAGCGGAGTGTGCCGTCGGAAAGCGAGGAAGCGTTGAAATACTGATCAGAATTTTTGTGGCACCACTCCAGCTTGATCGTTTCCAAATTCTTTAGTAGAGGTACTAGGCGGAAGTCTTGGAAGAAAGGAGCTACCTGTTGGATTGTGCGGACTATCAAGTTGTACGAGACTTCATATTTTTCCCGGAGGATGTAGAGAAACGCTGGCAGATTACCTCCATCCGATCTGAGAAAACGATTGTCGTCGATTGCGGCAGTTTTCCGCATCAAGGAGGATCGACCTGTATCTTGCAGGTGATAAATTCGCCATAGTCCAAGGTGGTTTTTTACCCACTCACGAACATTCTCGACCGTGGGTCGGTTGACTGCCTCCTCATTTATGTTGTCTGTATCAATAAAAAGACCGTCGGCGGCAGTAGGTCGAAGGCAAAGCGAGTATTGACTGAAGTCCTGCGGGAAAGACAACTCAATGTCGATCCTCGGAGTTGTTTTCGAGCCGAAGTGCAAAACTTTCTCGGCCCCACCCGCAGTTGCCACGTAAGAGGCGAGCCTTCCTTCGCTGATTGCGCGTAGAAAATCAAAAGCACCGATGAAATTTGACTTACCAGAACCGTTTGCCCCAATCACCAAATTGATCGGTTTTATGGCAAGCTTCTCTACAGAGGCAATGCTCTTAAAACCCTTAATTGTGATGTAGTCGAGTGCGTTTGCAGGCATGGTAAGAGACAGTCCCTATCATAACAATCGCCAATGCCTGGCAAATTGGTCGTAGGATATGGATATGGCAGTCTTGACACCGAGCGAATATCTGGCAATGGAACGTGCTGCAGAGTTCCGCAGCGAATACGTCAACGGGGAAGTGTTTGCCAAGTTGGGCGAGCTACTTCCGCATGCCCAGATCATGGTCCAATTCGGTAGTGAGTTGGCTGCGGCTTTGGACCATCGACCGAGTATTGTTACCGCAGCATGTCTGCGCTTGCAAGTTACCGAGGCTGGGGCATACTTGTATCCAGACCTGATGGTCACTTGCGATAAACCCGCCTATGCTGACGGACATCGCGACATGATCACGAATCCCTCCGTAGTGGTCGAGGTCCTATCCGAATCTACCGAACGCTGGGATCGGGGTGGCAAGTTCGTGCAATATCGCCAAGTGGCGAGCCTTCGAGAATACGTCCTGGTGTCCCAGACAGAAATGCGAGTGGAATGGTTTACCAGAGGCTCAGGTGGCGAGTGGCTTTACCGTGAGGCTGTAGGGGCTGATGGAGTTTGCAGGCTCCAGGAACTGGGGATCGATTTGAAACTGGCTCGGATCTACCGCAAGGTCGAAGGCTTATAAAAATCAGAATGGCCCAGCTTGCGCTGGACCATTGTGGGTAAGTTACTAGGAAATCCGAAAGATTCTTTGCTACAGAGCCTTTGCCAATTCTTCCGCGAAAGCACT
>JAYUSZ010000270.1:0-9538 GCA_043755435.1 Bryobacterales bacterium
ACCGATGGCTATTACATCGTTCCACAATACCGCCGAGGCACTTCAGATACTCCCGCAGGGGTTCGGTTTTTCGCAATGGACTCGAGGGCCGATTGGCTCCAATCTGCGAAAAGCCGATTGTTCTTAAAGTTCGACATGCTAGCAGAGCAGCGCGCCAACGGCACTGCCCTAGTCAGCAATTCCACCGGTATGGGCGGGATTTCCGCACACTATCACCGCGAACTTTCGAGCGATTCCCTTACCCTTTTAGCCTACCATCAGCGTGCTCAGTACCACGCCAGTTTTTCCGCCGTTGCCGCAAATCGCAACAGTGAAAGAATCACGTCCTGGCAACGGGTACCTGCTGAAGCTGTCGGCGGAGCAGCCATGTACCGCGTCAATCGTAAGCAGTGGCACGCATTGCTAGGCGGAGATTTTCAACGAGTGGAAGGCTACAGCAAAGATATCCTGGTGCCAACCGGAGAACGCATTGGAGGCGGTTCACAATTTCAGCGGGGAGTTTTTGCACAAACCGATGTTGCCATTGGCGGGTTGCGCTTGTTCGGCGGTACCCGCGCACACAGCACCGGCACTAATAACTTCCTGAACCCAAGTGGCGGCCTCACCTATGGAAAGAAAAGCTGGCGCGTTCGCGGATCCGTCTATCGAAGCTTCCGCGCTCCAACATTGAATGAATTATACCGTGAGTTCCGCGCCGGCAATGCCACCACTTTGCCAAACGCTCAACTGAAACCGGAAAGCGCCTTTGGTGCCGAAATCGGAGTAGACTACACCGGCGAAATGGGCCGACTTTCAGTCACCGCGTTTCGCACAGAGATCGATCAAATCATCACCAATGTGACTTTGCTCACATCCCCCACCTTGATTCAACGGCAGCGCAGAAATGCCGCTAGCGCATTGAACCGCGGCGTGGAAGCAACCTGGTCCTACAACTGGAAACAACTTCGTGGCGAAGCTTCCTATCTTTATGCCGATGGCCGTTTCTCCAATGGCTTCCGCCTTCCCCAAGTTCCAAAAAGCCAAGGATCCTCAACACTAACTTGGATGCACAAACGCACCACGCTATCCGGAGGGTTACGAAGTTTCTCGTTGCAATTTGAAGACGAAATCAATCTGTATCGCCTCCCCGGCTATGCCACTGTCCACGGCTCAGCACGCTACCAAATCACAAGCTCCGTTTCCGCAATGCTTTCCATCGAAAACATCCTGGACCGCGAATTCGTAGTCGGCTTTAATCCAACCCCACTCATCGGGTCACCCATTTTCTGGCGTGGCGGCATACGCTGGGACGGCATATTTAGAAAGTAGTCTTCAGGAAGTTGATTTGGTTTTGTTGTTATCCGCGTTCATCCGCGTGCATCTGCGGCCATATTGTTTTTGCTACTTCTTCCTCTTCCCAATACAGTAAAGATTCCCCGCCGTCCTTTGAAAAATCTGACCCTCGCTAATCGCCGGTGAACTCAGCGTATAGTCATTTAACGAATTCTCCGCAATCACTTCAAACTTCGGTCCAGCCTTAATCACGGTAGTCACGCCTTCTTCGCTTGTAATATAAATCTTTCCGTCGGCCAGCACCGGTGAAGCACTGTAAATTGCCTTCGAAATGCGCTGACCGGAATAAATCTCCGCCCCCGTTTTCGCGTCGAAACAGAAAACAATTCCCCGATCATTGGTCACATAAAGATATTTCCCATCGGTAACAGGCGTAGGCACATCAGGACCGTTCTGTGTTTCCCATGCGACGTGTGTTTTCGAAATGTCCCCTCGTCCCCCAGCCTTCAGTGCAACCATCGGCTTCACTCGCGAGCAAGCATAAATCATGCCGTCCTTAACCACTGCCGAGGCGATAATACGGTTCATGGCAAAGTCTGTAGGGTTCAACACCTTCGCGCGCCACAGCTCTTTTAATGTTTCCGGATCGTGACCCGTTACATAATCGCCACCGCTGATAACAATCTCCACATTCTTCCCATATTCCAAAAGCTGCGGAGTCGTGTAAGCATCAGGTGCCTCCACTTTGGCATCCGTCCATCGCTCCACTTTGTGGAGAGTCTTTCCCGTGATCCCATCAAGCTTCAACAAATAAGAAGGATCATCGGTTTTCATTCCGTGAAGAACTTCTACAAACAGCGCCCCCTTGTAAAGAAGAGGCGAAGAACCGTAACCCCAGTTCAACCCAAATTTTCCATACTCCTTTTGAACGTCGCGCGACCAAAGCTCTTTGCCGTCAAATTGGAAGGCTTTGATAATGCCAGTTCCCGTCATCGCCCAAACAGTTTTGCCATCCGTCACCGGCGATGGCGTGGACATGTTGTGTTTGTTGATTTTGTAATTCCCAACGCCGAAAGGTTTCTTCCAACGCACTTTCCCATCGTTGCGATCCAGAGCCCAAAACTCCAGATTGTCGCCATCGGCAACATTCAGGAAAATGTATTCTCCCCAAATAATGGGTGTTGAACCGCTGCGGGAAGGCATTTCCAGCTTCCAGGAAATATTTTCAGTAGGCGACCACTTTGTAGGTAACCCGATCTCTTTGCTGATGCCATCCAGACTCGGCCCGCGCCATTGCGGCCAATTTTCTGCACTCAGGATTCCCAAGCAGCCAAACAGCATGCAAACAATTTTCATATAGGAAGCATACTGAGGAAACATGGCAGTTGTCCATCAGTGTAGAAAAAATCCGGAAAAGATCCGGGGAAAGATCCGGGACGGAAAGATCCGGGACGGTGGTAACAATTCTCACACTTCATTCAGGAACTCATCGGTTGGGCACCTGGGTGTGTAACCAGCGTCCCGGATCTTTTTTCTACGCTGATGGATCTTTCCCTGGATCTTACGTGTTGCCGCGCAAGTACCGAGCCGATTCTTCCGGAGGAGTTGGATTGATATAAAATCCGCTTCCCCATTCAAACCCCGCCACCCGAGTCAGTTTCGGAATCAGCTCAATATGCCAGTGATACGATTCCACTGGCCCATCCTGCACCGGCGCAGTGTGAATCACCATGTTGTACGCTGGCATTTCCAATGCCTTGTCCATCTTCTGCAAAGTGGATTTCAACACCCAAGCCAAATTGTGGATTTCCTTCTCCTGGATGCTCTCAAAATGCGAATTGTGCTTGCGTGGAATAATCCACGTTTCAAAAGGAAAGCGCGCCGCAAATGGGCAGATGGCCACAAATTCCGCCGTCTCCACAACCATCCGAGTGTTCCCCGCCAATTCCTGCTGAACGATGTCGCAATAGACACATCGCTCCCGGAATTCGTAATATTTCTTGGCCCCCTGCAATTCCTCTTCCACCCGCTTGGGCACAATCGGCAGCGCGATCAATTGGGAATGGCAATGCTCCAAAGAAGCACCAGCAGGCTCACCATGATTCTTGAACAACAACACATAGCGAAGCCTGCTGTCTTTTTTCAAATCTTGAACCCGGTCACGGAAGGCCCATAGCAAATCGGAAACCTGCCGTTCGTCCATAGTGGCCAAGGTGGCTTGATGATCAGGAGATTCAATCAGAACTTCATGAGCGCCAACCCCGTTCATCTTGTCATAAAGGCCTTCGCCTTCACGAAGCATTTCCCCTTCCACGCGCAAGGCTGGAAATTTGTTCGGAACCACACGAAGTGTCCACCCAGGAGTATTCGATCCTCCTCCAGGCCGAAACGCCAGAACTTCCGGCGGCGTCTTATCCTCGTGCCCAGGGCAGAACGGGCAAAAGCGCGTGCCTTCAATTTTCACCGATTGCTTGGTGAAGTCGTTCGGTCTACGGGCGCGGTCGGTAGAAATAATTACCCACCGGCCAGTGATTGGATCCTTTCTAAGCTCGGGCATGAACCTCCCATTATAGGGCTATCGTTGATCCTGACGCTGAAAGGGCAGGAACGCATCCCGAAAGTACTCCATCACCGGTTCGGGCCCAAGAATCACGCTTGCGATGTCAAATCGAACAGGAGTCTTTTCCAGTTCCGCCCGTCTCAAATATTCGCGCGCGGCGCATCCAATGCGGAACATCTTTTCTTTGGTCACCGCACGCTCCGGCCGGCTAAACTCGCCTGAACTCAAGGACTTTACTTCAACAAAAACCAGTACCTGTTCATCCCAAGCGACAAGATCCACTTCCCCACGGCCCCCCAACACCCGCCAGTTCCGAGCCACCACCCGCATCCCTTTCGATTGTAAATACCGATGTGTAAGATCCTCAGCATTACGCCCACTGGCGGCAGTAGCCGTCCAAACACGCCGGCGACCTCTGTGCCGCAAATCATCCATCATTGCCAGAAAGCCCACGATTGTTAGTGCCGAACTAAACCCTAAACTCTCGCCATAAACTGAAGTTCTAGAAGCAATCGCAAAAGTTCCCCATCCGCTGGCCCATGCACGTAGCCTTCCGTCCGTCAAGAATATTTGAAGTGACCACCCTGCTAGCCGCTTTGACTTCAGAACCAGTCCTCGCCGTTCTGGCCGGAGTGGTGCTTTCCCTGCTTGCAATTGCCTACAAGGAATGAATCCGGCCATTAGAAGCCGCAATTGGCACCGCACCTTTCCTGTTCGCGAAACTTCGGGACGGGGGTTCAATTCCCTTACGCATCTTCCATAAGTAGAACATCTTCTCAGGAATTGTAGCCCCGTCACTGATTTCGCAGGCCGCGAATACCCTAAGCCCATGGGTTACCACTAGGAGCGAACTCAAGGGTTGGAATCAACGAAAGGTCTTGTCATCAACCCGGCTCAAGTCCGCAGAATCATCCAATATCCCAAGCGTGATAATGGCGAACGTAAAAACGCTATTGCCAGGCTCAATGTGCCCTCCAAACGCCTTCTCGCCCGTAGAAAGTGTCATATGCCCGTGGATCTTCCCATCAATCACATAACCATTCACAGAGAGAATATCTGCCGGCGCAGTCGGATCCTTCCAGAAAACGTTCTTCGAAGGAAACGTCCTGTTGCTAACCGAATGCACATGGAAGCCTCTTAACGATCCAATTCCAGAAAGAAACACTGCGTTCTTGATCTTCTGTTCCTTCACCATCTTTTCGATCCCCGCCAGCAAATCCGTATCAAATTTGAAGCGCAAAACTACCAGTCGATCGAACTTAGCAGGAATGGCATAAACATCAGGAATGTCGGGACTATTGGCCTTGGAGTCATCCTTAACAGTAGTGGCCTTGGTCAGCTCCACGCGAGTGCGTTGCCCCTGGGCAATCAGCGCCCCGGCAGTAATAAGAAGAATGATTTTTCCCATCTCTCCATTATGATGGCGATTTCACTACTTCCAAAAACGCGCGCGCCGCATGGCTCAGCGCACGGCGAGCAGGCTGGATTAGATAGATTTTGCGATCCACAATCAATTCCGGAATCTTCACTTCGCAAAGCAGTCCAGCATCAATTTCCTGCTCCACACACATCTTGGGCAGAAACGCCACGCCCTGATTCCGCTGCACAAGAATTCGAATCGTCTCCACTGTGGGCATTTCCACATCCATATTCAAAGGCACCTTGTGACGTTGAAACTCGCGCAGCACCAGTTCGCGATACGGCGATAGAACGTTATGCGCTATAAAAATTTCCATTCCAAGCTCGGTAATGGAAACTTCCTTGCGCTTGGCAAACCGATGCTCCGGACTCACCACAAAAGCCAGATGATCCGTATAAATCACCGACGCCTCCAAACGGTCGTCATTGGGATCATAACTGATCACACCCAATTCCAACTCCCCATCAATCAACTGGGCAGGAATCTTGCTCGAAAGACTGCGCCGTACCTTAACTTTCACTTTGGGGTAAAGTTCCCGGTATTGAATGATTTGTTGAATCAAGTACAAAGTGGTCGATTCATTGGCCCCAATAACCAATTGACCCGCGGAATTGTCCCTCATCTCCGTCAGGGCATTTCCCATGTCGCCTTCCAACGATTCAAAACGGCGGGCATATTCAAAAACAATCTTGCCGGCATCAGTCAGCAGCAGTTCTTTCCCCGACCGGTCGATTAGCTTTTCTCCAAGTTCGCTCTCCAGCCTTTGTACAGCTAAAGAAATTGCCGGCTGCGTGCGCAATAGCTTTTCAGCTGCACGAGAAAAAGATTTTTCAGTCGCGACCGTCAGGAAAACCCGGATTGCATGTAGTTCCATGTTATAAATACCAGCAAGTCAATAAGAATAGTTTATTCCACTACGGGAGTATTCTCCAAGAACAATGTCGCGTCGAAACGAACTAGCATTACTAGAACTTATTCGTACCCTCAAAATTATAAATTTGCCATATTCAAGCTAGGCACCCATAATGATAATTAGCCCGGCAAGATGGAGCAACTGGCCTTCTTGCAATACCCGGGTGGAATTCGAAGCGCGGAGGCAAAAACCATGGGTCAGCGCGTTTATATCTTCGACACGACCTTACGTGACGGCGAGCAATCGCCAGGCTGCAGTATGACGGTGCCCGAAAAGCTCCGCATGGCAGCGAAGCTTGCAGATTTGGGCGTGGACATTATGGAAGCTGGATTTCCCATCGCTTCCGAAGGTGATTTTGAAGCCGTAGGAGCCGTCGCCCGGGAATTCCCGTGGGTTCAAGTGGCCGCCCTGGCTCGCTCCAACACAATCGATGTGGAACGCGCAGCAAAGGCCTTGCAACATGCTAAAAGGCCGCGCATCCACACCTTCATCGCTACCTCAGACATTCACTTAAAGTTTAAACTGAATAAAACACGGGAACAGGTTCTTGAAGCAGCAGTTAGAGCTGTAGAACTTGCCAGAAAGTACGCCGATGACGTGGAGTTTTCCGCCGAAGACGCATCCCGTACAGACATCGGCTATCTCACCGAGATCTCCAAAGCAGTGGTAGCCGCCGGAGCTCGAACAGTCAATCTGCCAGACACCGTCGGCTATTCCGTCCCTGAAGAATATGCCGGCATGATCGGCCATGTCGTCAAAGCACTCGGCGATTCAGCAATCGTGAGCGTGCATTGCCACGACGATCTTGGCTTAGCCGTTGCAAATTCACTAGCCGCAGTCCAAGCCGGAGCCCGTCAAGTGGAATGCACCATCAACGGCATCGGCGAACGTGCAGGAAATGCTTCCCTTGAAGAAGTTGTCATGTGCTTCAAAACCCGTCCAGACCGTCTGCCTTTCACAACGGGCATTCACACGGAGCATCTCTACTCCGCCAGCCAATTGTTAACGTCAATGATTACCTTTGGCCCGCAACCCAACAAGGCCATTGTAGGTGATAACGCCTTCGCCCATGAAGCCGGCATTCACCAGGATGGCTATCTGAAGGACAAATCTACCTACGAAATCATCGATCCAAAAACAGTTGGTGTACCGGAAGGCAAACTGATCCTGGGTAAGCACAGCGGTCGGCATGCGCTGAAAGATCGTTGCGAAACATTGGGTTATAAGCTGGATGTGAATAAATTAGATGAAGTTTATAAAAGCTTTTGCGAACTGGCCGACCGCGTCAAAGGCATTCGAAATGAGCAAATCGTAAAGCTCTGCCAGGAAATTAAGGCCCCGGCAGCAAAAGTATAACGAATAGGAACCTATGAATCTGAATGTTCTAACTGTTCCCGGTGATGGAATCGGGATTGAAGTTACCAAAGAAGCCGTTCGAGTTCTTGAACATGTATGCAAAACGTTCAACCATGGCTTAACATTATCTGAAGCATTACTCGGAGGCGTTGCCATTCACAAGACTGGCGGACCTTTCCCCGAGGAAACCCGGAAATTAGCTCTTGAAGCCGATGCCACCCTTATGGGAGCAGTCGGCCTCCCCGAATTCGATAATTGGCCACCAGAAAAACGCCCTGAACGCGGACTTCTTGGCATCAGAAAAGCCCTAGGCGTTTATGCCAACTTGCGACCTGTAAAGAGCTACCCATCCCTGCTCGATTCCTCTCCTCTGAAGAATCACTTGGTCGACGGCGTCGACATGATCATTGTCCGCGAACTAACAGGTGGCATCTACTACGGAACTCCCCGAGGTATCACCGGCGAAGGCGGCGAGGAGCGTGGCACCAACACCATGACCTATACTCGCGACGAAATCGCCCGCGTCACCCGGATGGCTTTCAATCTCGCCCGCAACCGTCGCAAGAAGCTCACCAGTGTAGACAAATCCAACGTGCTGGAAACTTCCCAACTGTGGCGAAGAGTAGTTTGCGAAGTGGCCCCAGAATTTCCCGACGTGGAACTGGAACACATCCTGGTAGACAACTGCGCCATGCAGTTAATCCTCCGGCCCAAACAATTCGACGTTGTCGTAATGGAAAACATGTTTGGCGATATCCTTAGCGACGAAGGTGCAGTCATTGCCGGTTCCATTGGCATGTTGCCCTCAGCCTCCATTGGCGGCAAAAAGCCATCTGGAGCTTGGGTAGGCCTATACGAACCCGTCCACGGTTCCGCCCCTGATATTGCCGGTCAAAATAAAGCCAATCCACTGGGAGCCATCGGCTCAGTGGCCGCAATGTTTGAATACAGTTTTGGTCTAATGAAGGAAGCCCAGGCAGTTTACAAGGCCATGGAAACAGTTTTGAACAGTGGAAATACCACCGCTGACCTGAAGCCGAAGGGTAAACCCGCAACCACCGAACAAGTAGGAGCAGCCGTTTGTGATGCAATCTAAGCCACGCACGATCATTGAAAAAGTATGGGACTCGCACGTTGTTGCAGAGAGCGAAGGTGCCCCTTCCCTGCTCTATATCGATTTCCACCTTGTCCATGAAGTTACCTCACCCCAGGCCTTCGCTGGCTTGCGGGAGAAAGGCCGCACCGTTCGCCGCGCACAGAATACGTTTGCCACGGTTGACCATTCCACTCCCACCACTCCGAAATCGCTACCAATCGTGGACCAAATTGCCGCCACCCAAGTTGAGCAACTGGGAAAGAACGCCGACGAATTCGGCATTCCCTACTTCGGTTTCCACAACGCTAACAACGGCATTTGCCACGTCATCGGACCCGAACAAGGCCTCACCCAACCGGGCATGACCGTCGTTTGTGGCGATTCCCATACCGCCACCCACGGAGCATTCGGAGCCCTTGCCTTCGGCATCGGAACCAGCGAAGTGGAAATGGTTCTGGCAACCCAGGTCCTTCTCCAGCGCCGCTCCAAAACCTATCAGGTTCATGTCGACGGGCGCTTGAAACCAGGAGTCGCCGCCAAGGACATTATCCTAGCCTTAATCAGCCGCATCGGAATCGGCGGAGGCACTGGCTGCATTTTTGAATTCACCGGCTCGGCCATTCGCGCTCTCTCAATGGAAGAGCGCATGACCGTCTGCAACATGGCAATTGAAGGCGGCGCTCGTGCCGGTTTAATAGCCCCGGACGACACCACTTATCAGTTCCTCGCTGGCCGCCGCTTTGTACCCAAAGGTGCAGATTGGGATGCCGCCGTCGCCCGTTGGAAGCAGTTGCCAACCGATGAAGGCGCTGTTTACGATCACAGCATCACCATCAACGCCAATGAACTGGAACCCATGATCACCTTCGGCACCAACCCAGGTCAAGGCATGGCAATTTCCGGTCGTATTCCAGACCCCGC
>JAYUSZ010000271.1:0-9518 GCA_043755435.1 Bryobacterales bacterium
GTTTATGGTTAGGTTCAATTGGAAACATGGCAAAAGGTTCGAGGGCAAGCAGTTGGTCGATTGCTCACCCTCTTAATGCTTAAATTGGCCCTTCCCTGGCAAGGTGGCTGAATTTGGATCTCAGAGGTCCTCTAATACTTTCAAAGTTGTAGACAACTGCGGGTTCCAGCATCGTAAACCCCAAGCGGAAAGTAACCTGGAACTACGTCAAACGCCCATCCGCAGTGATAATCGGGCATCTCGTAGACTCCGAAGGGCCCTGCAACATAAATCGCTTGCAATTCCGAAGGGGGCACTGCTTTGCGAAAGAACATGACTTCATCAATGGCTCCCCGGAACGGGCTTTCTAGTCGACCATTTTGCAGAAAACCACCTATTAGGAGTGAATTTGAGTTGGAGATGTTCCCTATACGATCTGGAAATCACCTGGTTTATTATCAAGCGAGAAACGGATTCCGAGTGGGTTTAATCGTTCAACACTGACAGCCACAAAGTGCCAGTTTCCGTCCTGTGGAACCGTTAGCAATGAACCGTAATTCGTGTAACCGTCATTGCCAACACCATCGGCAAGTTGTAGTAAGAGCCGGCCATTATATAAGGCGAAGCTGTAACCTCTGTAGTCTTTAAAGGTGCCGGTTACCTTCCTCTTCTCTACTAGAACCTGAACGCCCGCACTGTCCAAGGGCAGATCGCTTCTTTTCACCCAAGCGGCGATTGAGAAATCGCCTATCGATCCCTTATCAGATGTGGAAACATCTAAGAGACTATTATGAGGCACGCTGATATAACTCGTTATGCCGTCGAACTCATTGGCATTGCCAACGATGCCAGGAAGAGAAAGGGTGGCGACTCGGGTACCATCTGGGACTAACTTTGTGGCATCCAACACCGGGTCGAAGGAGCCCGGCTCCTCTAGTTTCCACCATGCCACGAGAGCCGGGGGTGCGAAGGCGGCTTTCAAAAGTGAGGCAATGTTCAGTGGCGTTTTCCATGGTGTCGAATTAGATGAAGGCACCAACTTCAGCTTAAGCTTCAACGCTGCGAATTGCTCATTGGCTAGATCTGCTTCGTATTTCGTATCGAGGCAGATGTGGCCACTATTAGGATTTGGACCGCCGAACACTTTTCTGGTCCCGCACATGGCCTTTTCATCAGGACCCCACGAGGTAAACGCGCAACCGACTGTGTTGTTGCTGCTAATTTCCTTCACAACAGACCCGGGGTAACATGTCTGTGCAAATAGGTTTCCGCTTCCGAGTACACCAAAAGCGAATAAGATTACAAGCGGGGTCGCCGCACAACTGGTTCGTGTGCAAAGCATTTGTTTCATTTGAATCTCCTTTGATTTTACTGATACATTCAGCAGTGTCGTTCTTAAATGCGCGGATTCCTGGTCAAAGAGGTCATTTTTGGGGGAATACTTGAGTTCACAGGTAAATAAGCTACTCAACCAGTAAATTGAGATTCGCTTCATGTTTATCCCTAATTGTTTGGGGTACTTCAAGCAAGCAATTCAAGTGCCTAGTGCACTTTAACAAGTATTGTTAGTTGAGAGTTGGAGCTAACTTATTGATTCGTATATCATCCCTTAGGGCGACTGTTTAAGTTCAACTAATGGATCGAACAACTCTGATCGGTCGGCAAAGCACAAAACCGGAAGGAGAGGACCAGTTTTGCACAATAACCTTCAAATGGCTGTGCCTACGATTGCTCCCAGAGCTGAAAGCCGATTCCTGGTCTGGGAACGGGCAGCAGACTGGCGCTCTGGCTGGGAAAGAACTCAAGTCGTAAATCGGCTCGACTCACTAACAATATGAAAATATTGTAGGGGTCTCTCAGCTAACTGCGTATAGCAGTTTGAAAGATTGCCTTTTGAAAAATGCTAAGTTGAGCGCCTATTTAGGATTGCGGTGTCTGTTTTGCTGGACAGACGCTGAATCCGATCCTATTTGAAACATCGCGATCAGCGAATCAAGTCAATTCGAACGCCTATGGACGGCAATTTGTTCCAATCGCCATCAGCGGTAACCGCAGGCACCCCAAGCTTTCTGGCAGTCGCCAAACACGCCCTGTCTCCCAACGATAAGCCATGGCTCCACCCTAGAGCGCTGAGGTCAGCGGCAGCTTCCGTTAATTCCAGATCCCAGGGAATAACACGCAGATTCAATCCAGCAAGATTCGAAGTAGCTGACTCCTGGCTTGCACCTTGGCGCATTTGGCGGCTTATTACTTCTGTATAGTTGACTGCCGAAATCGCGGAGCGACCCAGCAAGCTGCTAACCAGCTCATGCCCAGTTTCGGCGAACAACGCCGCCAATAAAGCTGAGGCATCTAGTACAACTTCAGGCTTCACTCGCGGTTAGCCTCTTGCTTCCGCTCCGCCAGGAAGTCGTCTACTACGCTTTCCCCTGGCTTTTTCAAAAGGCTTAAAGCTCGTTGAGCCTGTCGCAATGCCTGCATCGGAGTAGTAAGAAGTAATTCGCCATCTTCAAGTCGCACGATGATCTCCGCTCCCTCCGTCAAACCAAGGGATTCTCTAAATTTTTGGGGAATCATGACTCTTCCCGCACGATCAATTTTTGCCGCAACTGTGGCCGTTGTCATACTTTCCCACTTTATCAGATAAACGGGAAACTTACAAGTTAATCCTTTCGTCTACCGGAACTGACGCGCATGATCACGCAACCAAGGCACAAGTTTCACAAACGCGAAGTCTCGCTCTGCATATAGTCCGCTAATAAAGGTATAGGCTGTGCCGGAATCGGCTGTGATCTGGAGTCCATTGATTGCAAGCAAGGTATAGGTGGCAGAGAAAGCTGTTCGCTTGTTGCCATCAAGAAAGGGAGGATTTTGTGCCAAACTCTCCCACAGCGCTGAGGACTCTTCAATAATATCCGCGTAGTAGCCAGTCTGCGGACGGTACAGCGCAGATTCCAGCAACCCTGGATCCCTGACCCCGTGTAAGCCTCCATACCGTTCAATTTGATTAGCATGAATCGCCATCACTTCCACTGGCGTCAGGAAATCACTCATTTCAGCAAGCTTCTTGTAAAGCTCAGCATACTGGGCATGCCTATTGAAATAAGCACCCATTACATGGTTCCGGGCACGGGCATTCTTCCGTTTATCGATCAAGTCGGATAACGCCTCATCCACCAGCACTTGGATCTGACGGCCTTCTTTCTCGGCAAAGTGCGAGTGCTGGCTAGATTTGAGAATCTACCTGGGTTGCGAATTTTTCACGCTCTGGTATCATCTGAAAATTGCCTCAGTTTACTGTATCACAGATACATCAAGCCGCTCGCCGGTTAGCTTCGCTTCTTCGCCTGTATACTCAAGATCCCAGAAGTCTTAACGCGCCTTCCGTTTAACGGAAAATTGAGATGCATGCCGATCCCCAGATAACCTTCGCGGAAAATTCCGTTCCAATAAGTGGACCCCACTCCGCTGACGGTTGTAGGCTCTGGACAGTATTCAGGATGGCCCCAAATCATGGCCTCGCCCGATTCCTGCGGAACCACGAAGTAGATGTTGTTCTTGGTATGTACTTCAAGGATGGTGCCAGGCTTCACCGCCTGTAACGCCAAACCGCCCTTATCGTCCAGTGGCAAAAATATTCCACTCACGATTCCACTATCTGGAATTTCGTTAACGCGGAAGCTGCCGGAACCGCTCATGGACATTTCCTATTATTATGGATGATTCCAAGCCGATATTGGTCTCACGATTATCAAGAGGTTACTTAATAGCCAAGAACAGTTTTTGGGAAATCAACTCATCACCCACTGTGACTTCCACTGGTTGATCTCCACTGGCCACCGCAGCCGGAACTGTCACGTTTAACTGGTACAACCCAACCAACCCCGGAGCAAGCCCCGCATACTGCACCTGCGACGTGATGCCGCCAATCTTGAATTCCAGCGAATTGGTTATCCGAGCAAGATCCGTAACAACCCGCCCAGCCAGCGTTGTTGGAGTAACGGATCCGAACCCAGTGCCGTAGAATGTCAAGGTCTCACCAGGCAATGCAGGGGCGGCACCTACACCTGGAATATTCCCGCTGCTAACAAAACTGCCGTTGGCATGCTGCGCAACTGCATACTGCTTGTCTTCAACCTTAAAAGCCGCCGGTGCGAGTAATCCCGCCGCCACTGCTTTCAGTTGTAAGGTTACCGATCCGCTGGCCTGTCCTTTATAAGAAATCACCACCGGCACGAAGCCCGAAGTGGGCACGCCTGAAGGTACCTGCACATTCACCTGGTTCTTACTTACGAAGTAAACGTACGCGGGAACCCCATTAACCGTCACGCCCACTTCATCCAGGGTAGTGGGGGCGACGCCGTTCCTGAAGTCATCAGCCGTCCAAGTTCGGCTATTATCGCCGGCCAAGTTGGTTCCGTAAATTTCAAGGTACGAGCCGATTGCGGCAACATTAGCTCCACCGAAACTGCTAGCAGTAACCACTCCACCAGATGTGATCGCCGGAGGATCACCCAATACAGAAATCGACTGGATGATCACCAGATTCGCTTCCGTGATGTTCCCGCCGCGATAGTTGATCAAAGGCATTTCTGGAAATGCACCAATAATTCCGGGAATAGGAACAGCAGCAATCCGGTCCATGACCGCTAGCCCCGCTGTGTTCGTAATACGTCCGAATACGGTGAACCCGCCATTGGTGTTATTCAAGTTGCTGGAATTATCTGACAAACTGAAGAACCACTGGTTTGTGGCGCTGTTTGGATCGTTTCCCAATTTCGCCATGGCGAGGGTTCCGCGAATATTGGAAACAGCATATTCATTGCGTACCGGGGGATCCTGAGGAATCGCGGGAAGGTTGCCGTCTTTAAATTGATACCCGCCACCTTGGATTACAAACCCTCGAACAGATCGATGGATGACCGAAGAATTGTAAGACCCGCGATTCATGTACTTCAAAAAATTCGCCACAGTTTGCGGGGCATTGGCCGGCAGCAAGGCCACGTCAATATCGCCAAGATTCGTCTTGAAGCGAACGGTTTGCGCCGTAACTGTTCCGCAAACCAGCAGGAGGGGAAGAAAGAGAAGGGCGCGAGAAAAGCGAAGCATCATAACCAAGAATTTTACCGCATCAGGCGATTTGCAATGATCAAATTCGCTATTGCTGCTTCCCCCGATTTGAATGTATGGTTACGACTTGCCATTCATTCTGAAAATCCACGGCTGTGGGTTGCCTCGATTTTATGTATCCCCGCCACCCGATTGTGTTCATGTCACGTATGCGCTTGCGCCACAACCGGGCTAGCTTTGTGCAACTGCATGCCAGCACAGGCATTGTGGCAAGAAATGCGAGTAGTAAAACGCGCCTCACTAAAATAGCCTATTATCCGATCCTTGCTCGCAGCTCAAAACTATTTCTGGCTCAACGAAAGTTTGCGCTATCCTTTTCACTTGCAGCCGTAGTGCATGAAATCGTAAAGAGGAAACCCACGAATGTCTCAAATGCTCGCTGAAATCAGGCAACAACCTGCTGCCTTGGACAAAACTCTGTCCGCAGAGTTGCGCGCAACCGAACGGTTGAAAACATATCTAACCGGCAAACGCCCCAAGTTCATTGTATTGGCGGCTCGAGGGACTTCTGACAACGCTGCGCAATTTGGCCGCTATCTACTGGAAATCACAACGGGCATTCCTGTTTCCCTCGCAGCCCCATCCATCCACACTTTATATGGCGGTTCTGTCGACATGCGCGATGCGCTGGTTGTTGCAATTTCACAATCAGGGGAATCCACCGACACAAATCTGGTGCTGGAAAAGGCAAGAGCCCAGGGTGCTTTCACCATTGGTATCAGCAACGAATCAGCCAGTTCCCTTGCGAAGCTTGCCGAACACGTTTTCTTAGTTAGAGCAGGCCGCGAAAAATCCGTCGCCGCTACCAAGACATACACCGGACAGCTACTCGCCTTATACATGATTGCTTATGCCCTCGGTGCGCCAGTTAAAATCGACGATCTGCGCCGCCTACCCGATTGGACTTCAAAGGCCCTTCAGTTGGACAGTGCTATTCAAGCACGCGCCGAACGGTATCGGTTCATGGATCATGCGGTGGTTGTTGGGCGTGGACTCAATTATGCCAATGCATTTGAGTTCGCCTTGAAAATGATGGAAACCTGCTACGTGGTTGCCGAGCGCTTTTCCTCGGCAGACCTTATGCATGGGCCCATTGCCATGGTGGGGCATTCGTTCCCTGCCTTCCTGTTCGCACCTGCCGGTGTGACTTGGCAGTCGACAAGAGAAATGATTGAAAAGCTAAAAGGACTAAGTGCGGAATCGTTGGTGATCACCGATCAGAGCAATCCTGAAGCACATAAGGCAGCAACGAAAGCGATTGTGATTCCCGCACGTTTGGAATGCAAGAGTGCTGCTCCGGCTGAGCTGTTCACACCCATTCCCTACATAATCCCCGCCCAGCTTTTTGCAGCGCACTTAGCCGCTATCAAAGGGTTGAACCCCGATCAACCTAGGACGCTTTCGAAGGTTACAAAAACCATGTGATCCTAAAAAGTGAACCGCGCGCTCAGCACCACAATCCTGGGATCTGCGCTAGTTCCTCCAATATTGCCAAACGTCAGCGAATTAATATTCGTATCTGGATTGGAAAAATTGACCTTGTTTGCCACGTTGATGGCATCAGCGCGGATATTGAATTCATAGCGTTCGCGAAACTTGAAACGCTTTAGAATATTCAAGTCGAACTGAACTAGCCCAGGTCCGGTTAGGAAACGAGGTGCCATTCCAAGTTGGCCGGGTTCTGCATTTCGTAACAACAATTTTCCAGACGCATCGGTGATGGAAAGCATCGTGCTGCGGCTGCGGATCGCGTTTACATCAGTGATTTGTGCGACGTATGGATCCACTATCTGTTTCAGACCTGCGAAATAAACCGCGCCCGTACCTGTTCGCAATACTTCTCCGAACGACTTATCGAATTCGGCTACCGGCACAGCAGTGTTATTTCCCGCCGTATTAAACGCACCTACCGCCCCTATCGAAATCGGCGCACCACTTTGCAGCGTAAGGATTGAACCAGTTTGCCAGCCACCAATCAAGTGACCTAGCCATCCCCGGGAATTATTGCCGAACTTCTTACCTGGACCAAACGGAAGTTCCCAAATGCCATTCGCCTTCAAGACGTGCGGCCTGTCAAAAGACATCCGCATTTTGTCCAATCCGCGATTACGCTGCGTACGAAAATTTTGCTCCAACGCAGAACCGTCACCATCGTAATTGCCCAGCGCCTTGCTGAACGTGTAATTGGCTTGTACTGTCCAACCGTTGCTGAATCGCCTGTTCACTTCCGTTTGCATGGAATGATAAGTGGAGCTTCCGAAGTTACTGGCCAGCGTTGCCGCTCCGAATTGCGGGTTAGCCACAATGAAATTCTCAGGCAAGCCGACTCGCCTCAGCAGTCCGCCATTTTGCCCGGGTACCAACGGTGTAACGTTCAAAGTATTCGCAAAACCAGCCACATCATTATTAGCCAGAAACCCTTGCAAACCGGAAGTGTTAGACCGGACGAAATCGGAGCCTGTGACGCGAACCCCGTCCACACCCGGCAAGCCCACAAACAACCTGTCGAACAGTGGCGCATTGCCTCCCCGCTGAGTAATACGATAGGCATCCAGAATTCCATTCTCCACAATATTCACTTCATTCACATTGGCCTGTTGAATTAGCTTTGTGCCCTTGTTCCCCACATAGCGAACCTCAAACGTCGTGTTGTTGTTGATCACTCGCGCCAGGGAAAAACTGAAATTCTGATAATAAGGCGTCCGTAAATTACTGTCCAACGCATAGGCTGGCGATGTCCGATCCGTGAACGGCACTGGTTGCAATGGCTGCGCGGCTGGCTTCAGCGGCAGCGTCAAGTTCGTCAAATTCGTCGGCGTTGAAGGTGTCAGGTTCGCAAGGTTAGAAAATCCCGGCTGCTGCCCATTGATCGACGAAATCAGGAAAATGGGATTGCGCTCAAAGCCCACCCCATAACCTGCACGGAGTGTGGTCTTGCCTTTCCCCCACCAGGGCAACTGCCACGCAAAGCCTACAGCAGGCCCGAAGTTATTGTGGTCCCCCGCAAAGTATCGATCATTGGGGTTGGAAGTGCCAGGTCCGATCGGCCGAATCGCTGTAGCTTTGCCATTGATCACTCCAGGGTGAAACAGGTCGCCAAAGCTTGTTCCGGAGATTCCGAAAATACCACCGCTGCCACCTTCAAGCGCCGCGCCGCGTCCAACATTCTCAGTTGGAACTACGTATAGTTCGTAACGCATACCGATGTTCAAAGTCAGCGTTGGCGTAATCTTAAAATCATCTTTAAAAAAGAAACTATATTCAGGGGCGCGGACATGCTGGTAACGACCTTGCCCGGGAAGAAACGCCGGACTGGTTCCCGGTGAAGCGTTGAAGTTTTGCAACACCTGCGAAACTGATCCAGACAAATCCGTCAACAGATTCTGCGCTCCAAGATTTTGCCCGATGCCAGGTATCGTGTTGATGTTTACCACTGGAGTTGCCGTGGTTCCTCCAAGGCTCACACGTGGCGTCGTATAAAACGAGTCATAACCTGCACTCGACACAAAGCGCACTTCGCCCCCACCCTTGAACGTGTGTTTGCCTTTCACCCAAGTCAGATTATTGCTGAATTGGTACACTGGCGAGATCCGGGAACTGGGGTCGTCGCCAACCGCAGTGTTAATAGGACTATTGGCCAACGATAATCCAAGCACATACGGCTGGCCATTCTTACTCGGCAATACTTGGTCACCAGCAACTGTCCAAGGAGCCTGATACGTCTGCCGGGGACGAAACACCCCTGCATGAAATTCGCTCAGCAAAGTCGGCTTGAAAATGGAAGTGATGCTCAGCGATTCGGTGGTGGTTTCGTTCGGACTCTTTGCACCAGGAACAGTTGGGTAGCGTTGCGCCCCAATGAAATTTGTCGCCTGAGAGCCTTGCTCACTGTACGAAAAGTTGCCACGATGTTTGGTATTAAATTGATGATCCAAGCGAACATCGAATTGGTTGAAATCATAAGGTCGGGCCCGGTTCCAGGTGTAGCCAGCTGTGTTCAAGCCATCGCCGGCGCGGAAATTATTGGGCAATGGCATCAATTCAATTTGCTTTTGAACGGTACCGGTCGGATCGGCCACTAAGCGGTTTGGGTCGCGTCCAAAAACGTTGATAGTTTGCAGATCACCAGTGGCGGCAGCGGGCTTCACCGGATTGCCATTTAGGTCCACGGTTGGAGTTGGCGAAAGTGCGTTGGCATTGCGTGCGCCAGGATAAAATCGCCACAAGCCCTTCCGTGAATCCGCAGTATAGACGGTGCTAGTAACTGTTTGGCTAAACCGTTCGTAGCGACGCTCGTAGAAGACGTTGAAGAACGTGCGGTTCCTCTTTATAGGGCCACCGATTCGACCACCGAAAAAATTGCGGATCAGCAAGTCGCGCCCCTGGCCGCGCTGGTTATTGAAAAAGCT
>JAYUSZ010000272.1:0-9511 GCA_043755435.1 Bryobacterales bacterium
GAGGTCAGGGTGGTTCGCTACTCCTTTCCTGTAAGACTCTTTCATTCTCGACTACATGCCGGTTTATCCCGGCGCACGAAATTGCACCCCCGTCCCGGATTTCGCAGGCCGCGCGCTCTCATAGTCCCATACCTTGCCACATTGCTAGAGTCGGCAACACCGAATGCGTCTGGCTGCCTACCATTCACAGCATATTCTCCCCTTTCTTATCAATCACTTCACTCCAGCACTCTTGACCCCACCCGCTATCATGGAATTAGAGATAAAAACATTCTGGCCAGAATGCTCTTTCAAAGCGCTCGCCGCAAGGTGAGCCAGCTCTCGCATCGATTCGAGCAGCTAAAACAAACGACCGGTGGGTTGATTGGATGGAAACCTGTGTTGCTTACTTCGGCTGGTTACCGGAGTAGTCGAGCCTGTATGTCAGGCAGAGCCGTTCGTGGTGGGCGGCTTCAACAGGGGAATTCCAGTCATCCCATTTGGTTATGGATGGAACGAATGATGTGGTTAAGGCCGAAGTGTGTTTAAACGTTAGGAACAATCCCGTTGTTCTGGTGTCTACTACCAGAAGTTATGTTTGCATCACAAAGAACTCATAGGTTTGGTGCTCAAAGCTCCCCACTCTTCAGCCTCATCGGATTCACCCTCGCAGTGGCAACGGGATTCGCACAGAATCCTGAGAGCCCGATGCTAGCAATTATTCATGCTTCGATTGTTGATCCGGCGGTTGACCGTGTACGGCAGGACATGACCGTTCTTATTAAGGACGGTAGAATTTTTCGAATCTCAGCCGCGAAGAATACCAAGGTCCCGCCTGGGACCGTTATCTTTGATGGAACCAAAAAATTCATCATCCCAGGTCTCTGGGACATGCATGTTCATACAGCGAATCCAAAGCGCGAGTTCCCGATGTTCGTTGCAAATGGCGTACTTGGCGTCCGCAACATGCACGGCCGAATGGAAAACGTCTTTCCGTGGCGGAAGCAAACAGCGGAAGGTATATTAGTCGGGCCGCAACTGGTTGTCGCTGGTTCGCTGGTGGACGGTCCGGCCACCACATCACGTTCCGCGATCGTTGTGCGCAACGCATTAGAGGCGCGCGCCGCTGTCCATCGCCTGAAAGACGCAGGTGCCGATTTCGTGAAAGCATATGATGGTCTGTCTCGAGAGTCTTACTTCGCCTTGGCGGACGAGGCGAAACGGGTCGGGCTTCCCTACACCGGTCATGTGCCGTGGGATGTTCTAATTCGCGAGGCGGCGGAAGCAGGTCAGGCTAGCCTCGAACACGGCGCGGCGTTGGAAGGCGGATCGGGAGCCGCAGAGGAGGTTGCCAAGGCACGTGCGGTTCCCGCCGCCATAGCGGAGGCGATAAAAACAAATAGCAACTTCCCCGCTGTCTTGGATGCAATTGCGAAGGCCGGAAACAAGATATTGGATCAATACTCAACGGACCGTGCTAAAGACGAGTTCGCCCTGTTCGTTCGCCACAGGACATACTTGACGCCGACTCTCGTCACCCTACGGTCGGTGACATTTATTGACGACCTCAGCAAGCAACCCGACAAGCTAAGTCGCTTTAGCCCCAAATGGGAGCAAGATCGCTGGAAGCCAACCGTTGGCGTGGTCACCGCGAATCGAACGCCGGCCTATATCGCATATCGAAAGCGAGAATACTTGGCCGTCGAGAAGGCCCTCGCGCTCGCGAACAAATCCGGGGTTGGTATTCTGGCAGGCACGGATGTTGGTTCAGCTTACACTCATGCAGGCTTTAGTCTGCATGAGGAAATGGAATGGCTCGTGAAGGCTGGCTTGCCCCCTCGCGATGCCCTACAAGCGGCCACCAGCAATCCGGCAGCGTTCTTTCGCGACGAATACGGGATCGGGACAATGAAAGAGGGTTCGGTTGCCAGTTTCGTTTTGCTGAATGACAATCCGCTAAAAGACATACGGAACGTTGGGAAGATCCATGCTGTGATCTTGAAGGGGAAAGCCCTCCTCCGCAACGATCTGGACGAGTTGCTCCGAACGGCAGAAGCAGAAGCGGCGGCAGGGCGTTGAACTCGCGGTCACGGCGCTCTTAACTTGCCCGTCCTTTCCCAAAAGGCCGAAGTGCGTTGTTCTGATCTAGCGCCTGCCGCAACAGAGTCTTGATCACCGCCTGCCTGCTCACATTTAAGCGCGCGGCGCGGGCATCGAGTTCCGTCAGCATTCCCTGCGTGAGGTCCACGTTCACCCGCCGTACCGGTCTTACCACAGTAAACTGATTCGTAAAAAACGAGGAAACGTCTTCCCCGCGTGCTGCCCTTTCGGCAATCTCATCGGCCGCAATTTTTGGTCTAGACTTGTTCGGCATATGCTTGCACCTCCTGCTTGGTTGCCTTCCAGGCTGTCACCAAGTGATAGTATTCCCCATCCAAGTCTCGGCGAATTTCGAAGATAACCGAGCACATTCGACCACCGCTCCAACCGATCGCACGAAACTGTTCGGGATCGTCATTCTTTCCGTCAACAATGTAAGCCTGATCGAAGATCTCTCGCGCTGCCTCCAAGCTCACACCGTGTTTTCGCTCAACTTCCCGGTTTTTCGAGGCATTGAATTGAACACGCATCGTGGATATAACAGTTATATCATTTTTACATACTTGTCTGATCAGAGTTGTTGCAAGAACCGCCCCATAGTTCTGATTATTCCGAGACCCAGAAAAACCGATTGCAGCCCTCATTCACAGCATATTCTCCCCTTTCCTATCAACCAATTCACCCCTGCACTATTGACCCCACCCGCTATCATGGAATTAGAGATAAAAACGTTCTGGCCAGAATGCTCTTTCAAAGTGCTCGCCGCAAGGTGAGCCAGCTCTCGCGTCGATTCGGGTAGCTTACAAAATGTCCGGTGGGTTGGTTGGATGGAAAACCTGTGTTGCTTACTTCGGCTGGTTACCGGGGTAGTCGAGCCTGTAAGCCAGGCAAAGCCGTTCGTGGTGGGCGGCTTCAACAGAGGAAATCCTGCCAACCCATTTGGTTTTTATGGAACGTGAGAAAGATGTGGTTAAGGCCGAAGTGTGTTTAGTCGTTGCCCGCCGGCGGTAACTTATGGTGAACTCTAACCAGTGTTAGACTCATTTTCATGCCGTACAACTGGGGCGAGTCTCCAATGACAGGCCAACCGGAGCCACGCCATGTCGCGTAGTTGGCTGTGCCGTTTTTCCATGTCACCAACATCGAAGTGACCCTGAGGTTTTATGTGGAAGGGCTCGGCTTAGGTCGACCTTTTTCGATGAATCGAACCCGATTGTCTGCAAACACAAAGGACTACAGATTCGCCCCAAAGGCAAGCAGACGGCCGTCACAATCCTTAACTACAAACTCTCGCGATTTCCAGGGCATGTTGGCGAGATGCCGAATGAATTCCACTCCTCGTGCGGCGTATTCAGCATAGAGAGTGTCGGCATCTTCGATGAATAGGTAGGCATCAAGCAGTTCGTCTTCATACTTATCGGGATTGGCTGCCGGCGGCTCGGCGCAGCGAAAATGAATTGCCTGCTCGTCGCGCGCAACAATGGCGTAGACTGGCGGATCCTGCCAAGTACCCAGACAATCGAAGCCAAGCTTGTCTTTGTAATAGGCGAGCGTGTTGGCGATGTCGGTGGTGAAGAACTGAGGCGCGATCTGACGGATCATGAATGAATTCTACCGGCGCAACCGCCAATTCGGCAAGTGAGACCTAAACCTAAATCGTCAAGCCCGCAGCCCAAAACGTATACCCAACCGCCTGCCTTAAATACAACCACCAATCTCGCCACGACCCTTTACTTGTCCCAGGCCTTGGTGACCCATACGCCACAATTCCTTGCGCCTCCAACATCTTTTTTGCGCGGAATAAATGGTACCCATCACTCACCGCAATGCACGTTTTCAAATTCATGCGCTTCATGATTTCCGCTGCGGCTACCACAGAATGGACGGTGCTCTCACCCTCGGCTTCCAAAATAATCTGCTCGCTGGGCACGCCCTTTCGGATTAAATAATTGCGAGCCACGCCGCCTTCGGTAAAATCAGGATCGCCACCAGCGCCGCCAGTGGTCATCATCAAACCGGAGAATCCTTTAGCGTATAGTGTCAACCCGTGGTCCAGCCGCGCCTTCAAAACAGGCGATGGCCTTCCACGATATTCCGCTGCGCCCAACACCAGAATCAAATCGGCTGGCCGCGCCTCATCGGCAGTGGATTGCATCCGAATCTCCGTGCACAGGTAGCCCAGCCAAACGACGCAGGCAACCAACAAGCCAATGAAAGTGAAGATTAGCCCCCGTCTCATCGCGATGAATCCAATTTCAGTCTAATCTAAAGAAGTGGCTCAGTCCCAAATACTCTCAAGTGCCCGTAATCCTCTGCTGAAAGATATCCGCCGGGCGATCACTCGCGGCTCGCTTACCGAATCGGGCTGCGCGGTTGCAGAGACGTTTCATTTATTGGAAGAAGCGCTGCGCAGTGAAATGGTGATCGACACCGTGATTGCCGCCGAAAGTGTCCGCAGTCTTGTGGAAAGCCATGTTGGTGGACTTCGCAATGTGCGACTCACGGTAGTACCTGATGCGTTGTTCGAAGAACTTTCCGCCACGGAATCAAGCCAAGGTGTGATGGCCTTGGTGCGTATGCCCACCTGGACTTTGGATCAACTGTTTCGCGGACAGTCCCTGGTGATTGTCTTCGATGGCCTGCAGGATCCCGGTAACGCCGGAGCCATAGTTCGCACTGCGGAAGCTTTCGGAGCCTCCGGCGTAATTTTTCTGAAAGGCACCGTCAGCCCCTTCAACGCCAAAACTCTTCGCGCCTCCGCCGGTTCTTTGTTCCGCATGCCCTACCTTGCTGGCATTGATGCGGACATGGCTTTAGCCGCCATGAAACAGCGTCGTGTAGATATCTATTGCGCCATGCCGCGCGCCCTTAAGCCTTTGCATGAAGCCGATCTTACTCGGCGCACGGCCATCATCATCGGTGGCGAGGGCCGAGGAGTTAGCCGTCAACTGGAACATGCTTCCATCGATCTTGCCATTCCCACAGTGGGTGTGGAGAGCCTTAACGCCGCAGTCGCCGCCGGGATCTTGCTTTATGAAGCACGCCGCCAGCGGAGCCTGCAAAAGTGAACCTGTTTGACGCCATCCCGGTTGAAGAGCTTCCGAATCGTCCGCTCGCCGAACGAATGCGGCCCAAGACCCTCGAAGAGTACGCCGGGCAGCAGCACATCCTTGGTCCGGGCAAGCCTCTTCGCCTCGCCATTGAGCGCGATCAATTAGGCTCAATTATACTTTGGGGCCCGCCTGGCGTAGGGAAAACTTCACTGGCCAGTTTGATTGCACGAATGACCAGCAGTGAGTTCATGCCATTCAGCGCAGTTCTCAGCGGCATTAAAGAAATCAAAGAAGTGATGGCCAGTGCAGAAAAGTGGCGTCGCATGGGTAAGCGTACGCTGGTGTTCATCGACGAAATTCATCGCTTCAACAAAGCACAGCAGGACGCTTTTTTGCCCTATGTGGAAAAGGGCGACATTATCCTGATTGGTGCCACAACAGAAAACCCTTCGTTTGAAGTGAACTCCGCTTTGCTCAGCCGCGCCCGAGTCTACGCGCTGCAGGCATTGAGTGCTGACGATATTGTTACTCTGCTCAATCGCGCGCTGGTGGAGTTAGGAAAAACTGCGGATCCAGAACTGCTGCAACAAATCGCCATTCTTTCCGGAGGCGATGCCCGCTCGGCTTACAACATTCTGGAACTGGCAGCGGCCGGACCAGATGCTGAACTTTCAAAGCAAGCCGTGGAAGATTCCATGCAGCGCAAAACTCTCCTCTATGATAAGTCCGGCGAACAGCATTTCAACCTGATATCGGCCCTGCATAAATCCGTACGCTCCTCCGATCCCGATGCCGCTCTCTATTGGTTAGGCCGCATGATGGAAGCAGGAGAAGACCGCATGTACATTGCCCGCCGCCTGGTTCGCATGGCGGTGGAAGAGATCGGTATGGCCGATCCGCGCGCTATGGAACAAGCCATGGCAGGGATGCAGACCGCGCACTTCCTGGGTATCCCGGAAGGCGATCAAGCGTTGGCTCAAGTTGCGGTATATCTAGCCTTGGCACCAAAGTCCGATGCTTGCTATAAAGCGTTGAATCAGGTGCGGGCCGATATCCAATTGAAGCCCACAGAGCCAGTACCGATGCACTTGCGAAATGCAGCAACCAAGCACATGAAAGCTTGGGGCTATGGTGACGGGTATCAACATGCGCACAATTTTGAAGATGCGATGACGAACATGGAATGCCTCCCGCCAGGGTTAGCGGGTACTCGCTATTACTTACCAACCGGACGGGGAGTAGAGAAGCGAATCCTTGAGCGGCTGGAAGAGTTACGGGCCATGCGAACTAATCGGGACTGAGTGCGAAGTAGGACGGCCATCAATGCGAAGCCGACCGTGACCTTCAATGTCCGCTGCATCCATGGGTGGACTTCCAAGCTTCACCGCCTCATTTTGTGAATGAGCTTGGGTGTTACAACACCACACGAGCGTCTCCATCACGCCTGGTCAACCTCATTTTGTCCAGATATTCAAGCAAAGGAATGGCATATTTGCGCGACACACCAGTCCAATCTTTGAATGCTCCAACAGGAAAACGTTCCCCTTTATGCTGCGCCAGAATTTCCTTCAACTGCTCCAGTGCCGTATGGTGAAAGACCAATTCATCCCCAATCTTCACCAGCTTTTGTTGGCGCAGTAACATCTGCAGCAATGTACGAGCTTTGGCCACTTCCACGCCACTTGAAGCCAACACTTCGCTGATCGATGGCACAGCCAGCCCAGCACTCACAAACGCCGCTTCGATCTTCGCCAGTGCTTGCGATTCGTCCTGCTGCAAATGCAATTTATGAACTGCCAATCGCAGGTTCTCGCCTTCAGTCACTACTGTTTTGGCGGTGCTCAAAATGGTGTCTAAAACCGCTACTGGCACAGAACCGAGTTCGCGTGATCGTATCTCCTCCCGGGGCATCCCGGCTGCCAGCGGGTGCTCTTTGTGGAATGCCGCCAGACGTTTTTCGATTCGTGTACGGGCCGCTGCGAACCATTCACTATTCACGAACCAAGGCGGTACAGATGCGATCTTCACAACTCCATCCAACGCAATAGTAGACTCAATTTCAGCCACTGTCACTCCTGTTCGCCGAACCAGATCAGCCAGACCCATTCCGCAACCGGACTCCTTCACCAGCTGGTTCAGCCGCTCCCCCAACGTTCCTTTTTGAAAAATCTCCCAACGTTCTGGCAAAGGGTTTTTCGGTCCATCAATGTCAATAATCTGTCCGCCACCAATGGTCACAACCGGGGAAATCATACGCACAATAAAGCGATCGCCTGGCAGCAACAGCATTGCGTCCCGAAGTTGCAAGCGAACGATTCCCGATGCTCCGGGTTCCATGGAAGCCGCATCAAACAACCGCACTTTGGCAGTAGTTTGCGCCGTCCCCGCGTGAAAATGTAGCGGAGCCCTATCCTTCAACGGCTTCGCCCCCGGAAGTAATTGAAAAAAGCAGTCGACTAGACGCGTAGCTTCAAAACGGCCCGGCTCAGTGACCACCTGCCCACGGAGAATCTCCGCTTCCCCGGCCAAATTCAATGCAGTTCGTTGCCCGGCGCGGGCCTTTTTTGCGGCAGCCCCGTGGACCTCAACACCTCTGACTCGCAACCGTGCCCCACCGGGTTGCAACTCCACTTCCTGCTCCACTGAAACCACCCCTGCCGTTGCGGTGCCTGTTATCACAGTGCCAAACCCTTTCATGGTGAATACACGATCAATCGGTAGCCTGAAATATCGCTTGGCTTCCTTCACTCTTGCCAAGGCTGCCGCTGCTGCGATCAAGCTGCGCAGTTCTTCAATCCCGTCTCCGGTCTTCGCAGAAACAGCAATCACGGGAGCCGAATCTAAGAAACTGCCGGCTACAAAATCCTCGATTTCAAGCTTTACCAATTCCACAATATCGGCATCCACCGCATCCTTCTTGGTCACCACCACAATTCCCTGCCCTATGGCCAGCAGACGGCAAATATCAAAATGCTCCCGCGTTTGGGGTTTAATCGATTCATCTGCCGCCACCACAAACAGAAGCAAGTCGATGCCCGATGCCCCAGCCAGCATGGTTTTCACGAATCGCTCATGACCTGGCACGTCTACAAAACCGATGCGCGTTTCTCCAATGTCCATGTGAGCAAATCCCAACTCAATGGAGATGCCACGCTTCTTCTCTTCGACAAGCCTATCGGTATCAATCCCCGTTAGTGCGCGCACTAGTGCTGTTTTTCCGTGGTCGATGTGTCCGGCTGTACCGGCGATGATGGATTGCATATAGGAGCTAAGTTCCTCTTAGTTGTAGCAGGTGGCTCAGTGTTCACGCTCAGATGCTCTTGAAATCAGCCCCGTTAATGCAACATGACATTCCTTTGAAGGTGCTCTTCCAGTCACTCGGCACAGGGCTGACGGAACGTTTGGCTGGTGCTGCCCCAGTCGAGCGGCTCAATCACGGGGAACGTGATACTTTCCATACTATGCCGCCGGCCTGATCCAAGGGTTCGATTGGAGCGAATTCTTCAACATCTTCGCGTCCTGGAACCGGAGCATGCGATACGCGCCGCGAAATCGCTTTTGCTACTCTCGTATAAAAGAGGTATCGCACCTCCACGGATTAAAAACCTTAACCACACTTTTTTTCATTTTCAGAGACAATCAAAGAATGCGAGTAATCCTCCCGTTTTTCGCAGCGGCCGTGCTTTGCGCACAGGAAGAACAACCGCTGTTCAAAGCCGGGGCAAACGTAGTTCGGGTTGATGTTCAGGTTGAAGAATACGGCCAGATCCTTAGAGGTTTATCCGGCAGCGATTTTATTATCTTCGATGAAAATCGGCAACAGACCGTAACCCACTTCGCTCATGACATAGAACCCTTGTCTTTGATCTTGCTGTTAGACATCAGCGGCAGTATGACCAAATCAATCGACGCCGTCTCACGGGCATCAAGACAAGCTTTGGCTCACCTTCGGCCAGGAGATAAGGTGGCAGTGATGCTATTTGCCCGCTCTTCAAAGGTGACACAGGATTTCACTAGCGATTTTGAAGCGGTCTCCCGTCAAATTGGCTCTGCCGTTGGCGATAAATCTTTGGGCTCAGCAACATTGCTGAATCACGCAATAGCAGCAGCCGCCAAACAGTTCGAGGAGAAGGCACCTGAAGGACGGCGTGCAATTCTGATCGTCACGGACAACCTTGGCCTGAACTTTGAAATGAACGATGAGCAGGTGCTAAAGAAGCTCCACTCGGCAAACGCCGTAATGAATGCGATTGTTACCGGCCGGGCCAAGCGCCCGGAAGCGGATACAAAGGCCCGATACACCAATCCGGACTTCAGCCCTTCCAACGTCTTTTTGCTTTCCGATGAAACCGGAGGGGAAGCATTTCGGCCTGATAAAG
>JAYUSZ010000273.1:0-9505 GCA_043755435.1 Bryobacterales bacterium
CCAGCCGTCATTTTTTGGGGTTCACGACCTGCGGTCAAGGGTAGGTTCAATTCAGGTAGCCAACGGTAAACGGAAATTTCGTACGTTCCGCTTCGTTCCACAAAAACGTTCCAGGGTCCACCTTTTGGGCCACCTACTGCTTCGGAAACATGCGTTGGATTGTCGCAGTAAATGTCCTGCCAATCGGAACAACAGAGTTGAATGGGATTTTCCTGTTCCGAACCCAAACTGATAGGGGAAAAATTCTTCAGCCCAGGTTCAACGCGTTTCCACCAGGTTTCATAGTGAGCACGCATTTTCTCAAACACTTCGGGATTCGCTTTCGCTGTATTCGATTCCTGCGCCGGATCGGTCCTTAGATCATACAGTTCTTCGCCGCGGACAAGTCTCCATTTCTCCCAAATTACGCACCCATCCCACTTCACCGGAATCTGCCCGTACTGTACCACCATCATGCGGCTGTTCAGATCCTGTGCTTTGCCTTGAACCAGGCCCGCTAAGCTTTGGCCGTCGAACTTTGCTTGAACTGGAGTCTTCAGTTGCAACAGATCTATAAGCGTCGGCAAAATGTCCTGCATCTGTGCGGGCGTGGTGACGTCTTTACCAGCCGGCACTTTGCCAGCGGGCCACCGAACGAAGCATGGTACTCGATGTCCGCCTTCGTAGATCATCGTTTTGCGACCGCGCATGCCGGCATTAAATACAGGGAAACCTGCGGTGGCACCATTGTCCGTCATGAAAATCACGATGGTGTTTTCGCGCAGACCGGTTTCTTTTAGAAAGGTATCCAGCTTGCCCAAATTCTCATCCACGTTGGCGATCATTCCGAAAAAGGCTGCTGGTAACTTCGGTTTGCGATATGGGGCCGCATATTTTTCGTCAACCCAGGCTGGCCCATGAGGAGCATTGGTTGGCAGATAGCACAGAAATGGTTTACTCTCCGCTTGTTGCTGCTTCATCCAACTCATGGCTTCGTTAAACCAGAAATCAGTGCAGTAGCCTTCAAATTGTTTGGCCTTGCCGTTGTGCCGGTATTTGCCATCGAAGTAGTCGTTATTAAATTCAGGTGCGGATGACAATCCAAATCCGAAGAAGTACTTGGCCTCTTGAAAGCCCCTGTCCATGGGCCTGTAAGGGTAGTTGTCACCCAAATGCCATTTGCCAAATATGCCGGTTCTATAGTCGTTGGCTTTGAAAATATCCGCCATGGTTGGAATGCCTTTCCGCAACACGGCTCGGCCAGCGGTGACCGATGTTGCTCCGTTGTAGAGTGCATCCAGCCCGGTCATCAATTGGCCCCGTGTGGGTGTGCACATTGGTGCGGAATGAAAATCGGTGAAGCGCAGACTCTCTGCATGAAGCTTGTCCATGTTTGGAGTTTTCAATACCGGGTTGCCGTGGCAGGAAAGGTCGCCGTAGCCTTGATCGTCGGTAAGAATAATCAAAACATTCGGACGCGAATTGGTTGCTGCCTTGACGCTCGGCAGCGCTGCACCTGTTGCCAGACTCTTCAAGAATTCGCGGCGCTTCGTCATTTGGATATTTTTCCTTCTTTGATTGCTGCTACCACCATTTGCAGTGTGCGGCCTGTAGAATCGCCGATCACTTTCGGGTCTGCGGCCTTCCAGTTGGCACGAGATCCGTCATAGGAATACTTAATTGGCAGTCGCGTCAAAGCGGGGTCATACTGGCCTTCAGTTCCACCCATTTTGTAGATCACCAGATCCAGCGACGGAACAACATAGATGGCGTAACCCCCTGATCCGCCCTTCCAAAACGCATCGCGAGGCACGCTGGGATATTGACCTTGTTCATTCACATTGAAGTTAAAACTGTGATTGTAGTGCGGATTGTATTTCACCATACGTCCGCACATTTTCACGAAATCTTCGGGGACAATCTGTTTGCCGTTCCACTTACCGCCGTGAAGCAACATGTATCCAAAACGCAGCATATCGGTGGATCGTACAGCAATGCTGCCGCCTCCAGGGGTATGGAACATTCGGCCATTTGAGTCGATACCTCCTTTCAATTTCGGGCGATACATGGCATAACCCCAAGTTCCGAAGCCCATGGGTCCAGTAAGGCGCAGACGCATATAGTCTTCCATTTCCATTCCGGTGAGCTTGCGCACAATCATTGCCGGCAAGTGGCTGGATGATGTTGTGTAGGAATAACATTCGCCTGGAGCGCACCACAGAGACTGTTTGATGGCGAAGCCGTCGGTGGTGGAATAGGGGCCATTGTCTTCCGTTGGATTTTCCCAAGTCTGCCTCACGCCCTTCACATAAACCGGATTGGTTCCACGAATTCCACCGGACATTGAGAGCAACTGGCCCAAGGATACTTCTGCTTTCCGCGGATCATCCAGCGGAAGAATTTCATCCCCCAAATATTTTGGTTGGAAAACCTTTTCGTCCAAGCCATTGGGTATCAGGGCCGCTTTTTCTTTCAGCATGATTCCAACGGCCATGCTGGTGAATGCCTTCCCGCAAGAAGCCAGTTCCGGAAGCGCCTCACGATTTCCCCTTCCAAAGTAACGCTCATAGACCAAATGGCCATGATGAACAACCAACAAGCCCCCGTGTTGACTGGTCTGTTGGACATAATCAAATGTTTCATCCAGCTTCTTGGTATCAATGCTGGTGGGGTTCTTTAGTGTTCTCCAACCGCCCTTATCATCGGGCTTGGGATAGTAGTCCGCACCGGAAGAGAGCGCCAAGGACAAAAGTGCAACGATAGGGAATGTTTTAGAATCCATGAGTCATCATCATACGCTGTTGCGTTATGATTTTGAAGTGTCTACCAACCTCAATAGAAGAGATTTTCTACGGACTGCAGGCGGGGCGTTCGCCACTACATCGCTGGGAGCGGCTCCATCAAAAAAGCCGAACTTCGTAATTTTCCTGGTGGATGACATGGGCTTTTCCGATGCCCGATGCTACGGCGGCGACATTGACACACCGCATTTGGACAAGCTGGCTGAAAAAGGTTTGCGGTTCACTCAATGCTATTCCACGGCGCGTTGTGGACCATCCCGGAGTTGTCTGCTTACCGGCAACTATGCGCAGCAAACTGCAAGCGACGTGATGACTCCCGGAAACGTTCCAGACTTCACAAAGTTCATTCCCGAATACCTCAAACCATTGGGCTACCGTTCCTATCATTCTGGAAAGTGGCATATGCGTTTCGCGCTAGGCGAAGGGGGTGCCGGGTTCGATCACACCTACACTATGCTAGACGAGCTCCGTTTCTTCACCCAAAAACGGCATGAGTTGGACGGCAAGTTGCTACCCAAACCTGAGGAAGGTTATTACAGCACAACGGCTATTGCCGACTACTCAGTGACGTTTTTAAAAGAGCACTCGCAGGAACATGCGAAGGATCCGTTCTTCCTTTATGTAGCGTTCCACGGTCCACACTTTCCGTTACAAGCCCCTGCGGCGGACATTGAGCACTACAACGGGAAGTTCACCGAAGGCTGGGATACGGCTCGCGAACGCAAGGGTCAGCGGATGCAGAAAATGGGTTTGGTGAATCATCCCATTGCTCCGTTGGAACCGCAAACATGGCCCCCGTGGAACACGCCGGAAAAAGAATTGATTGAAAAAGCTGGTCCCGGTGAAGTGCCTCACGCTGTGCCGTGGTCTTCCCTTAGTTCCGAACAGAAAGACTTTCAACGGATGAAGATGGCCATTCATGCGGCCATGATCACGCGCACGGATACTGAGATTGGCAAGATCGTGAAACAAGTAGAGGCGATGGGCGTAGCGCGCGACACTGTGTTTATATTCTTGTCCGACAACGGTGCAAGTGCTGAACAATTAATTCGCGGCGATGGGCACGATCGCAATGCGCCTCCCGGTTCAGCTATGACACATCTGGGGCTGGGACCCGGTTGGTCGTCGAATTCAAATGCACCGTTTCGATTGCACAAATCGTGGGTGAATGAAGGCGGCATTGCATCGCCGATGATCGTCAACTGGCCCAATGGTATTAAGGATCAAAACAAGCTTCGCCATGAGCCCTGCCACTTTGTGGATATTCTGCCGACCCTTGTGGATCTAGCTGGAGGAACAGTCCCGAAGCTTTCAGGCCGCAGCATAGCCGCTTCCTTGAATAAGGACGGAGCCTCGCCGCATGAATTCATCTATTTCAACCACAACAATAACAGGGCCATTCGCATGGGTGATTGGAAACTGATTTCAACTGGCAAAGAGGGCCAGTGGGAGCTTTACAACATCAGGAAAGATCGCGGCGAACAACACAACCTTGCCGCGTCGCAGCCCGATAGAGTGAAGAAAATGGCGGCGCTTTGGCAGCAGAAGGAAAATGAGTTTATCAGGGTAAGGGAAGCTGCGCCTCCTTCTAAAAAACAGCGGATGAACACAGGGGCAGTTTAAGCTCGTATATAATAGCGGCATCACTTCCGCTATGCATAACCAAGTTCGATTCTTCGCTCCCTTCTTGTGTGGGCTTTCTTTGTTCGCTCAAGACGGCACTTTTAACGCTAAAGTGAAACCAATTTTTGAGGCGAAGTGTGTAGTTTGTCACGGTTCCACGCCGCAGGGAAAACTGGATTTGCGCACTCCCGAAGCTGTTCTAAAGGGAGGAGCTTCTGGTGCAACTGTTGTGGCAGGTGACGCCTCGAAAAGTCTGTTGATTGACAAGCTGGTTACAAGTCAAATGCCTCCAGGCAAAGTGAAATTGACAGCCGCTGAAATTGATCAAATTCGTTTCTGGATCGATAAAGACCTTAAGCCTGTTCCCGTATTGATAGCTGCTGTTCGCGAGCAGGATGCTCATGCTGTTTTGCAAGCCCGGTGTGTGATCTGCCATGGCAGCGGTCAGAAATTGGGTGGTCTGGATTTACGCACTGTTGCCAGCCGTTTGAAAGGCGGTAAGTCGGGTCCAGCGTTGGTTCCTGGGAAGCCGGAAGAGAGCCTAATGTACAAGAGGATTGCCAAAGGGGAAATGCCACCCGACAAAATGGCCAAGACTTTGGCCGTGGAACTGGTCACTCCTAATGAATCAGAAACCATTCGGGCTTGGATCGCAGCTGGTGCGCCAGCCCCTGAGCCAATTCCAGTTGCCGCTGATGCAATTGTGAAAAAAGAAGCACAGCAATTCTGGTCGTTTCAACCTCCCGTTCGCCCCGCCGTACCCAACGCCAGGAATCAGGCGCTGGTGAAAAATCCGATTGACTCGTTCCTTTTGAAAAAACTTGAGGCCAAGGGTTTGAGCTATTCCAAAGAAGCGGATCGGCTGGCTTTGATGCGCCGGGCCTACCTCGATCTAATTGGCCTGTTGCCGACGAAAGTTCAAATCAATGCATATCTCAGCGATAAATCGCCGGATGCTTATGAGAAATTGGTGGATCAACTTTTGGCTTCCCCACACTATGGCGAACGATGGGGACAGCATTGGCTGGACTTGGCAGGCTATTCCGATTCTGAAGGTTTCGGGCAGGATGATGGTGTCCGTCCCTATGCATGGCGCTATCGGGATTATGTGATTCGGTCGTTGAATCAGGACAAGCCATACACCCAATTTCTTACTGAGCAAATCGCCGGCGATGAGATGTCGAATGATTGGAAAACGGCGAAGGGGAAGGCGGACCAGCAAATGATTGACCGTCTTGCAGCCACCGGATTTCTTCGCACTGTTCCCGATCCTACGAATTCCAGCGAACGCGGTTTGATCGCCGAACGGATGAATATTGTTGCTGATGAAGTGGAAGTATTGGCATCTTCCGTGATGGGACTTACTGTGGGTTGTGCTCGCTGCCACAATCATAAGTACGACCCAATTCCGCAGCGCGATTACTACCGCATCAGCGCAATTCTGCAAGGTGCATACGATCCTTATGAATGGAAGACTCCCAACAAGCGCGAGTATCCCTTGGCCCTGGAAACCGAAGTTCAGGAAATTGCTAAACATAACGAACCCTTTGAAGCAGAATTGAAGAAAGTTCAAGATGAGCTTCAGAAGGCGAATGAACCTTTCAAGAAGCAACTGATCGATGAACGGTTGGCGGCTCTACCGGATGACATCCGCGAAGACCTTCGTACTGCGAATGCGGTGCCAGCGGAGTCGCGAACGGAATTGCAGAAATACCTGGTGACGAAATTCAAATCGACTTTCGAAGTGAACAACCGCGATTTGGCGCGCAAGTTTCCAGACCTGCAGGCAAAGACGCAGCCGCTGCAAAAGCAAATGGGCGATATTCGGGGCAAGATGAAGCAGAAACCCCATGTAAGGATCCTCACCGATAACGAAGAACCTTCTATTCCGTATCTGCTTCGCCGCGGCGATTCGGTTGGATTTGGCTATCCCGTTGAACCCGGTGTTCCAGCAGTGCTTACCAACGCCAGTCTGAAGCCCTACCAGCCCGTTTCACCATTCCCTGGCTCAACTGGACGTCGTCTGGCTTTAGCGAATTGGTTGACACAACCCAATCACCCGTTAACGGCGCGAGTGGCTGTTAATCAACTTTGGATGCGCCACTTTGGACGCGGGATTGTCCCCACGGTTTCTAATTTCGGACATTCCGGTACTCCGCCGAGTCATCCTGAATTGCTGGATTGGCTGGCAACGGAATTTACCAAAAACAATTGGAGCATGAAGTCCATGCACCGGCTGATTATGACCTCGCAGGCGTACCGTCAGGAATCGCGGAATGTTGAATCAGTGATTGCCGCCGACCCGGACAATGCTTTGCTTTCCCGCATGCCCTTCCGCCGCATGGATGCTGAAACTCTTTATGATTCGTTGATTACCGCAGCTGGTCGGCTCGACCCAACCTCGCTTGGGGCACCGTCTGGCATCACAGTTGGGCCCGATAAAGAGGTGACGGTGAAGGCAACCAAAGCTGGTTTCCGGCGGGCTATCTTCACGCTGCATCGCCGTCAAACTCCTGTTTCTTTGCTGGATTCTTTTGATCAGCCCACCATGACTCCGAACTGCACGGAGCGTCGGCAATCCAATGTGGCAACACAAGCGCTTCACATGATGAACGGCTCCATGGCTTGGGAACTTGCCCGTTACATGGCTGGCAGAGTGGTTGACGAAGCCGATGGGGATCGCTCAAAGTTGGTTGAAAATGTTTACCTCCGTGCCTATTCGCGGATGCCCGTTGAAAGTGAAATCAAGGAAGGCTTGGCGGCCATCGACGACTTCCGCAAGCAGTGGCCTGCGCGCCTGGAGTCGGATAATAGCGACGCTCCCCGCGCCAGTAGCGCTTTGTGGATGGCCGTTGCTAATTACTGCCACGCAATTTTGAACTCCGCTGAATTCAGCTTCATCGACTAAACGAAGGACAATGACAATGCCAAAAAATACTCGCCGCGATTTCTTTTCCAGCATGGTTGATGGACTGCATGGCACCGCCCTTGCTTCGTTGCTGGGGGCAGACCTTTTCTCCGCCAAGGCTTTTGCTGATTCCCGGGTTTTCGATTTGAATCCCAAGCAACCGCATTTCAAGCCGAAGGCCAAGGCAGTGATTCATCTGTTCATGAACGGTGGCCCCAGCCAGGTAGATCTGTTCGATCCGAAACCCATGCTGACAAAGCTGGCGGGAACCAAGCCAAGCCGCGAGTTAAGTTTCGCTATTTCCAACGGTGGGGAAGCCGGCATGCTGATGCCGTCTCCCTTTGAATTCAAAAAGCACGGCAAGTGCGGCATGGATGTTTCCAGTGCGCTGCCTCATCTAAGTGAATGTGTGGACGACATTGCGTTGATCCGTTCCATGTATGGTGAGCATGCCAATCATGAACCAGCTTTGTTTTTGATGCACTCCGGCAGGACCATCGCCAGCCGCCCGTCCATTGGATCTTGGGTTGCTTATGGGCTGGGTACAGAAAACAGAAATCTGCCAGCCTACGTCGTGCTGGATGATCCCAAGGGCTTGCCGATCAATGGGATTTCCAACTGGCAATCGGCTTGGCTTCCTCCTATTTATCAAGGGACCCGTTTTCGCACGGAAGGTCCGCCAGTGTTGAATTTGGAGCCAAGGCCAGAGATTCCATCACCCTTGGTTGAGGCGGAGCGTTCGCTTGTTCGCAAGTTGGATGAAGCGCATCGCAAGCAGCGCCCGTTTCAGCCGGAACTGGACGCGCGCATTTCCAGTTATGAACTGGCGGCTCGAATGCAGATGGCAGCATCGGACGCACTGGATTTGAACAAGGAAAGCGAGTCCACGCGGGAAGCGTACGGATTAAATAATCCAGCTACGGCGTCCTATGGCAAGCGATGTTTAATGGCGCGCAGACTAATCGAACGCGGCGTGCGCTTTGTGCAGCTCTATATTGAGTCGCAGATTTTTGACAGTCACGGTGATCTGCAAAGCAGTTTGAATTATGCTTGCGGCAAGACGGACAAACCAGTGGCTGCACTACTGAAAGATTTGAAGCAGCGTGGATTACTAGATTCAACGCTAGTGATTTGGGGGGGCGAATTCGGTCGTCTGCCAATTTCACAAGGGGCAGGGAAGGCGGCAGGGCGCGATCATGGTCCAAACGGTTTCAGCGTGTGGATGGCTGGAGGCGGCGCTAAAGGCGGAACTGTCTATGGCGCGACCGACGATATTGGATTTAAGGCTGAAGAGAATAAGGTAAGCGTTCACGATTTCCACGCGACTGTTTTGCACATGCTTGGGCTGAATGCTCGCGATTTGGCGCTGGAGCGGCAGGGATTGAAGGAGCGGTTGACGGATCAATTCCCCGCGCGAGTGGTTACGGAAGTTTTAGCTTGAAAAGATTTTGGAGCGGGAGACCGGGCTCGAACCGGCAACCAACAGCGTGGAAGGCTGTGACTCTACCATTGAGTTACCCCCGCCCTTCATCTCTATTGTAGTGAAGCCGACAGGGCAGGGTCAAATTTCACACAGAATTAGTTCGCATCCTAATCCGATTTTAGATTGCACAAACTCTATGCTAAACTAAGAATGCTTGCTCACAGCGGTCGACTAACCGCTTGTCTGTGAATCGAGTGCCCTTAGCAGTGCGGACAGGTGGCTGAGCGGTCAAAAGCAACGGGCTGTAAACCCGTCGCCTCCGGGCTACGAAGGTTCGAATCCTTCCCTGTCCACCACCAATCTCCAGGTTGTTGAACAATTTGGAGGGGGCAAATTTAGTTAACGGGCCGATGTAGCTCAGTTGGTAGAGCGCGTCCTTGGTAAGGACGAGGTCACCAGTTCAATCCTGGTCATCGGCTCCATTTTAGTTTCAGCTTCAATCTACAAGGGGCAGGGTAACCAGCCCGTTTGGCCTAAAACAGTAGGAGACTTCATGGCAAAAGAGAAATTTGATCGTTCCAAACCGCACGTAAACATCGGCACCATCGGCCACATCGATCATGGCAAGACGACGTTAACGGCGGCGATCACCAAGACGCTGTCCAAGCATAATCCGAAGAACACGTTCCGCAGCTTCGATTCCATCGATAACGCTCCGGAAGAAAAGGCACGTGGTATCACGATTGCCGCTTCGCACGTGGAATACGAAAC
>JAYUSZ010000274.1:0-9479 GCA_043755435.1 Bryobacterales bacterium
GATAACTCTGTTAGTGGAGGAATCATCGGCGCAGTTTCGTTATTAGCAGTGAACTACGCAGTGGTACGCTTCTTTTTTGGCCATCGCAATCTGGACCAAATCGCTGCCGGGAAGCCGACTGTAATGATTGAACACGGAAAGGTGATTCATTCTGCACTCGCAAAGGAATTGATCACTGTTGGGGACCTTACGATAGCGGCACATCGGCAAGGGTTTCGATCCTTGAAGGAACTGGATCACTGCGTTCTGGAGCCCGGCGGTATTTTCTCAATGTCGGCGAAAGAAGTAGATTCGGAGTTAAAGCACTACCAGGAGCTAATCCGGCGGATGGATGCACTGGCGCTACAAGTGAGTGCTTTGGACCAGAAGCTGAAATCTGCATAAGTATATCGTTATGCAAGAATCGCTTGTGTTTACGTGTGCCGCTCAGTAACCCCTGGGGATGCGATAAGCTCCCGAAAAACAAGAAAACTCTCCGATTCGGTGAGCCATGATGAGGCCCTTGTATGCACTGAGAAATCGGCCGTTTTCAAACCGTGTTTGATCTGAAGTGAAGCGGCTCCTTAATTGGGATTCACGGCAACCGCCGCCATGCCATCTTTCAGAGCCCTTTCGCTGGCAATCACCACTCGATCCTTCGCCTTCACCCCGTCCACAATCTGTGCCCGGGTAATGTTCGACACGCCAACTTTCACCGGCCGCCACTTAATAATATTGCCCTCAAAAACATAAACGCCACTTACGTCCCCTTCTTTGCGAATGCACTCCTTTGGAATCGTCAATGCATTCTCCGCCACACGGGAACGAATGAACGCATTCACATTGGAACCAGGAACCAGATCCGCATCAGGATTGTCAATCACCACAAGCACCTCGCCCACCTGGCGCGATTGCAATGGAACAATTTGCAATGGCAGCCGGTCCACTGCACCTTTCCATTGCTTGCCGCTAACAGCGTCCCAAGTAATCGTCACCGGCATGCCGATCGAAACACGACCCAGCTCCGGTTCATCCACGTAGACAGACACGCGCAGTTTATCCAGCCGACCAATGTTCGCCACTAAGTCGCCAGGGTTTAGAAACGCGCCCTGCTTGGGATCCAGCTGATAAACCACCCCATTGATTGGCGAAGTCAAAACGCCTTGCAACGATTTCTGCCGTACTTGATTGATCGCCGCGCGTGCCTCAGCTAACCGCGCTTCGGCCGCCTTTTTTTCTGATGGAAGCGACCCGAACGATGTGCGCCTGACTTCCAGGGAATTGATCTCAGTTTCAATCGCAGCCACTACTTCCGCCGCTTTTGTCACTTCATACCGCGGCACCGCGTTTTTCGCTTCCAGCCTTTGCAGCGAAGTCAATTCCTTCCGTGCGTTTTCCAATTCCAATTTGGCCTTGCGCAACGCTCCATCCACCTGCGCCAATTCCGCCGGACGCCCGTTATTATCCAAAGCCTCGCGTTCAGCCTGCGCCTGTTTCGCGCGAGCCTCCGCCGAGTCAATCAACGACTGAAATTCCGCCGCATCCTGCGTGGCTATAGTTGCACCGGCCCGTACTGCTTTTCCACGCTCTACAAAAAGTCGCGTCAGTTTGCCGGCGCGCTCAGCTCTTACAGCAGCCCACTCCACCGGTTCCACTTTGCCATTAGTGGCAAGTGTATCCACCAGAGTTTCCAACTTCACTTCTGCAAAAGTCAGCTCTGGTGGCGCATTGCGATGCACCATCAAATAGCCAATGCCACTCATACCAATCAAGCCGAATATGGCTAGAAAAAGTTTCATAAGAAATTTAGGGAATCAACACCGTCTTACCAGCCTTATGCAGCCGCGCCGTTTCCATCGCTTCGTTTGCTTGCGCCAGCGGAAAGCGATGAGTTACTTCCGACGCAAACCGCTCACGCCACATTGGGATTTCCAGCATCCGCAATGCACGATCCACATGCCGAGGCTCAAAACCCCAGCTGCCTTGCATCGTCAACTGCTTTCGAGTAATGGTGTGCGGATTGAATGAGATGTTTCCCGAATTGGCATATTGCCCAAGCACCAGATATTTTCCACCATCACGCACTAATTCCATGCCATCATTGACTGCTTCCGGGTGTCCTACACACTCTATTACTACGTCTGCGCCATAGGGTCCGGTTTCAGCAAAAACAAGGTCGCGCCGGGATTGTGGATCGGTGATGCTATCAACATTAATCACACAATCTGCACCGAAATTCGTCGCCAGCTCTAACCTGTGAGGTGGCGCGCCAATAGCCACTATCTTTGATGCCCCCGCCTGCTTGGCAACAGCAATCGCCGCAAGGCCCACCGGTCCTGTTCCTTGCACGACAACTGTATCACCCCATTCCATTGGACATCGCTCTAAACCATGCACGGCAGTGGAAAGCGCACAGCCAGCACCAATCACAGCCTCTGTGGAAAGATCATCGGGTAAACAGAAAATAGCGGTCCCGGCACGTAAGTGGATCTGTTCGGCATAGCCGCCGCGTAAGTGCGGACCGTGGTCGGCGCAGTAACTAATGCCATAAGCTTTACGAGCAATGCAGCGTGTAGGTTGGCGTTTCACTCGGCAGAAGTAACATTCCCCGCATACAAGGGAACTGCCCCATGCTACTCGCTGACCTACTTTGAGCGGCGCGCCTCGCCAATCTTTATCAAGTCCTGCTCCTAACTTTTCAATGATGCCAACCGTTTCATGCCCCAATACGATGGGTAATGGAACAGATAGTTCGCCCTTCCATAAATGGACATCGGTCCCGCAAATTCCGGCCATTTCCACACGTACCAGCGCTTCCCCAGCTTCTAGAGTTTGAATCGCCGGATACTCGCGCATTTCCAACGGACTTTGGTAAGCCGCCAATACTGCTGCTTTTACTTTGTTCACTTAGGCCTCGCACAATGATGGAACAGCAGTTGCCATTCTACGTTCTGCACTTCTTTAGCTAACTTCTTATTGCCGGGATCTTCACAATAGGAGACGAAGGCAATCGGGTCCCACTTACCCTTGCTTGGATAACCCAACAGTTCCGCTTCCCGAGCCAAGTCCGAAAAAATGGCGTGCCTGCCCACTTTATGAAACCAGTATCCGGCGTTACCAGCATCCGGTTCCTGTCGATGCAGGATAGCGTGCCAATAGCTGCCCTCCGCATCTTTAATATCCTGAGCGATGCTGTGAGATTCCTCAAAGCAGGAAATGTAAAGGTAAAGTCCGCTCAATGCAGCATTGGGGTGCACGGCTTTGGGGAAAATGTCCTTGGCCTTTTGATTCATCAACTGGCCACGTACATCTGGCGAAGTACATTCTCCAATCACCAAAGGCATGCGAAAATCCGGCCACCCGGCAGCACACAATAAGTCGCTAGCCAGGGTGCCATATTGGCTGGGGTCAAAGTCCATGGTTCCCTTCTATTGTAGCCAGTGACTCCACCTGAGTTTGAACAGTACCAGTACGTGAAACGCTTCTGTAACCCGATTGCAACCAATTATTTGTATTCGAAACTCCCGAACTCGTGCCAATATGAAGGAATACCGATGGCTGATCAGCGCGCATTCGAGTCAGCCGTGTCTCCATCATTGGTCGCCTCGGTGGAGCCGGACTCGAAACCAGAACATCTTTATCTCGATCGGGAGCTAAGCCTGCTTGCCTTTCAAAGCAGAGTCTTGGAAGAAGTACAGGACTGGAACAACCCCTTACTCGAACGCTTAAAGTTCCTTTCTATTCTGTCGTCGAACCTGGATGAGTTCTTCATGGTTCGAGTAGCTATCCTGAAAGGCAAGTTAAATCCCAAGCTAGCCGGCCCGAAAGAAATCGACCTCCTGGAAGCCCAGATACGAAGAATACGAACCGAGGTTTGCCGTATTTCTGCGGCCGCCTATGACTGCTTTCGCAATGACCTTGTCCCTGAGTTACAACGCGCCGGTCTGGTGGTTTCTGATTACAGTAGCCTTACTCACGCGGAACGCCGCGAAGTGGATCGCTATTTTCGTTCGGATATCTTTCCCTTGCTAACGCCCTTGGCTGTGGACCAGGGTCGCCCCTTTCCCCACATTTCGAATCTAAGTTTGAATATTGTCGTAGTCGTACGCGATGCTAAAGGCAAAAACCGTTTTGCGCGAGTGAAGGTTCCCGATACCGTACCCCGGTTGATCTCTATTCATTCAGAGACAGCCCAATCCTGTTTTGTCTGGACCGAACAAGTTGTCGCTGCCAACCTGGAACTGCTTTTTCCGCGTCTGGACATTGCCGAGTGCCACGCATTCCACGTCACCCGTGATGCTGAGTTAGTAATCCAGGAACTGGAAAGCGACGACTTACTGGAAAGCATCGAAGATGCCGTTTGGCAGCGCCGGTTCCGTGCGGTGGTAAGGTTGCAAGTGAACAGTAATGTGCCGGATTATGTACTCGATTTTCTAGTCGAAAACCTGGAAATCCGCCGTGAGGACGTCTATCCGGTTGACGGGCCCCTCGACCTGAAACGACTTTTCCAACTGTGCGAACTGGATCGGCCGGATTTAAAGGACCCGGTCCATATTCCCGCTCAATGGTCAGGCCAGGAGAGACCCAGCGATTCCATTTTCGATCTGATCCGCTCCCAAGACGTTCTGCTGCACCATCCCTATCAATCGTTTGAACCCGTTGTGGAGTTACTGCGCCAAGCCGCTGCAGATCCACAAGTGCTGGCAATCAAAATGACGCTATACAGGGTTGGCCGCAATTCGCCGATTGTCGCAGCTTTACTTGAGGCAATTCGCAGCGGAAAAGAAGTTGCAGTCCTGCTGGAATTGAAAGCCCGCTTCGATGAAGAAAGTAACATTGAATGGGCCCAGGCGCTGGAAAGCGAAGGGGTCCACGTTGTTTATGGATTGCCAGGATTAAAAGTGCATTGCAAAATTGCACTCGTGTTGCGGCGTGAGATTGGCGGCATTCGCCGCTACGTTCACATGGGTACGGGGAATTACAATGCAACCACGGCGCGTCTTTACACAGACCTTAGTTTCTTCACCATCGACGAACAGATAGGTCAGGATGCAACCGATCTGTTCAATTACTTGACAGGTTATTCAGCAAAGCAGTCTTTTCAAAAACTTCTGGTTGCCCCCATCAGTATGCGGTCAAGGCTGGAGGAGATGATCCAGCGGGAAATTTCGGCTCATAGTCGTGCTAATCCGGGTCACATCATTTTCAAAATGAACTCCCTTGAAGACCGGGGGATAATCGACTTACTCTACAAAGCATCACGAGCTGGAGTACAAGTGGATTTGATTGTGCGCGGAATCTGTTGTTTACGGCCCGGAGTCCCTGGACTAAGTGACAACATCCATGTGCGCAGCTTGGTTGGCCGCTTCCTGGAACATAGCCGTATCTTTTATTTCCGCAATAATGGGCAGGAGGAAATCTATTGCGGCAGTGCTGACATGATGCCACGCAATCTGAATCGCCGCGTGGAAACCATGTTCCCTGTACGAAATTCCGCGCAGATTCGCCGTTTAAAATATGAAATCCTGGACGCCTGCCTCGCCGATACGCTGCGTGCTCGCGTGATGGATTCCCAGGGTAAGTACAGTCGCATACGAAGGGGCCAATCGAAGGAAGCCGTCGATAGCCAAGCTTGGTTTATTCGAAGACAAACGTAATTCTGGTAGACAGGGATTATGCTTAAGAGTGGCTATGAAGCGATTCCTTCTATTTACCTTCACTCTTACTTCGCAGGTAGCCTTTGGCTGGGGAGAACAAGGACATCGTCTCATCGGAATGATCGCCGAACAACGGCTGCGTTCCAATGCAGTTATGGATCAAAAGCTTACTGAACTGCTTGGTCCAAACGTACATCTTGGCCGGTTGGCACTCTGTGCTGACGACATTCGCGCTTTTGTTCGCGCTGTGAATAAGGGCGAGGATGGAATTTTCCCCAGCGGTTGTTTTCTTACTCGCGAAGAAATTCTTACCCAATTCAACACTACAGATAACTGGCATTTCATCAATCTGCCTCTTACGGCCAATGGAGCGAACATCGCGCACACCTCTCAAGTTTTGAACGATGCTTGTGACGCCAAACCGTTATGCGTTGTTAACCGTATCCGGTTCTTCCAGCAACAACTGGCTGATACTAGCTTGCCCTCGCAGACCCGGCGTGTTGCCTTAATGTTTTTGGCGCACCTGGTTGGAGACATTCACCAACCACTGCATTCCACCGCAAGAGCCGCCGATGCTGGCGGTAATAACGTCTTTGTTCGGTTCTTCAATCAGGTTCAAAAACTGCATCAGGTTTGGGATTCAAGTATCCTTTCACACATCAACACAACGAACAATAATGGCCCACTTTCTGATTCCGAGTTAGTAACTCTACTAACCACAAATTCACCTGCAGTAGCAAACACAGGCTTCAATCCCGAGGCTTGGGCCTTTGAATCATTCGATGCTGCGCGGAGCACCGCTTATAAAGGTGTGCCGAATTTGCAAAACAACCAGGCAAATCCCGTCAACTTGAAAAGTGCAATTTATCAGACTGCCGGGGCAAAGGTTGTGCAAGCCAGACTATATGCAGCATCCGTTCGCCTCGCCGCTGTCATTGTCTCTGCTTTGACTGTTCAATAAAACTCCATTGACTCGAGTCAAGTATAGGAATAGACTTTCAGCTACATCTAAGGAGTATCAGAAATGAAGTTACAGCAAATCGTCATTGCCGCTATGGTCTTATTTTGTGCCCACGGGCCCCTGCTCCTGGGACAGGAAACCCGGGCCATCATGAGTGGAACAGTAACTGATCCTCAAGGTGCCGCAGTACCAGCGGCTAAGCTGGAGATCAGAAACCTAGCCACGAATGTCGTAACCATTTCCCAGACAAATGGCTCCGGCATCTACACTGCGCCGCCGATCAATCCTGGCCGATACTCAGTGTCGGTGACCGCACCCGGATTCAAAGTGGCAGTAGAAGACGATCTGGAACTGCGTAGCTCGGACCGTAAGGCTGTGGATTTCAAGCTCCAACTGGGTACAGCGTCGGAGACCGTATCGATCAGTGGGGAAGCTCCTTTGTTAGATAACGTCTCGTCCTCAAGAAGCAACACCATTAATGAAAGTCTGGTGCAGGCCGTTCCGACCTATGCCAAAAACGTCTTCCAACTCGCACGCTACTCAGCAGGCTCAACCGGGGGCACCACGGTCAGACCATTTGATGGCGGTGACAACAACGTCAGCATCCTCGGCGGGTCTAACAATGAGGTTTTGTTAAACGGCTCTCCCAACACATATAGAGAAAGCAGCGGAGCGGCCAACACAATTTCTCCACCTCCAGACGCTGTCGGTGAGGTGAAGATCATTACCAACGTGTTCGACGCAGAGTTGGGCCGCACTGGTGGCGGTGTAATCAGCGTATCGCTGAAAGGTGGCACCAACCAATATCACGGGAATGTGAGTTGGCTTATGCGGAATCCCGCGTTGAACGCCAATACTTTTGAGGCGAATGCCACGCGATCGCCGAACGCGTCATTTCGTTCGAATGAACCGGGAATTGAAGTTGATGGACCATTCACCATTCCCAAGCTCTACAACGGCAGGAACAGAACCTTTTTTACTTACGCACAAGACATCTATCGCGACAGCAGGCCGACGGGAAATACTTTGACTTCACCGACGGATCTGGAAAGAAGGGGTGATTTTTCAAGAACCTTTGTTTCCGGTATCAGTGGTCCGTCAATTTCGATTTACGATCCACTGACAACATTGCAGAACGCTGACGGCAGCTTCGTTCGCACACCGTTTGCAGGCGGCGTGATTCCGCCAAGCCGAATTAACCCGATTGCTGCGAACATTGCGAAGTTCTACTTGCAGCCAACTCAGATTGCTGCAAGGACGCAGCCTAATGTGGGAGTGTATCCCAATTACGATCATGAACCATTCAACTCCCATGCTTTTCGGTTCGATCATAAACTCAGTGAAAAGGAAACGGTTTTCGTAACGATCACCCGTGACCTGCGTGGGCAGACCAACGGCGGCGGCGCAGGACTGCCAGCATTTCAGGCCCAAGGTGCCGATTTTGCGTCGAACTCCTTTTCTCACTATCGCGGCAATATTGCAGCAAGCCTGAACCTCACTTCGGTGCTTTCGCCATCCCTGATCAATACTGCGCGGGCAAGTTGGAACCGGCATGTATTCGGCATCAGTTACTATGCATTGGGCTATGACCCTGCGAAGCTAGGCTTTCCAGCATCCTTGACCAGCCAGCTTCAGAGTGTTGCGTTCCCGCAGATTTCGGTGGCCAATTACTTCACGCTTGGCGGTGGCAACAACACTCTAAACTACAGCAACAATTTTGTGGTGGGCGATACGCTGAGCAAGACGCTAGGGAAGCACAATTTGAAGTTCGGCGGCGAGTTCCGAAACCTGATGAACAATCAATCAAGCCCACCTTCGTCATTCAACGTTAATGCCACGGCTGGTTTCACGCAGGCTAATCCGCTGGTAGCCAATGCGCAATCTGGGGATTCCATGGCTTCGTTCCTGTTGGGTTATCCCAGTGCCGTCAGCAGCAGCTTCAATTCCTTTCCGGCTCAGGGGCAACATTACTTTGCCGGATTTGTGCAGGACGATTGGCGAATTGTGAAAAAGCTTACCTTGAATCTGGGCCTTCGTTGGGAATATGAATCGCCCATTACTGACCGTTTCAATGCGTTAATTGCCGGGTTCGATTCCTCAACTGTATCGCGCATTGGCTCTGCCAATGGTCCGGCGACTAGGGGTGGGCTCTTGTATCCATCCTCCGGAAACAGGTTGCCTTACAAGCGCGATTTGAACAACATCGCTCCGCGCGCAGGATTCGCCTATCAGGCTAAGGAAAAAATGGTAATTCGCGGTGGCTGGGGCATCACTTACACGCCGACCGCGGACGTTTCTCCGACCACAGGTTTTAGTTACTCCACTGCTCCGGCCACCTCAGTATCTGCAGCTGGCTTTGTGCCCCTCGTTGCACAGAATTGCGCGGGTGCCACTTGCGGCATGCTATCGAATCCGTTTGCAACAGGAATCCTGGCACCCCCGGGACGTTCTCTGGGCTTGCTGACGAACGTGGGCCAAGGCATCTCTTTCATATCTCCGATCCGCGTAATGCCTTACAGCCACACGGTATCGATCGGCGTGCAATATCAGTTGCCTTTCCGTTCCGTTATTGAGGTTTCCTACAACGGGCGTTTCGGTCGCGCTTTGCCAACGTCTTATAACCGGAACACGGTCACTACCGCTCAATACCTCCAAAACGGTGCAAATCTCACCGGCACCAGCGTACCGAATCCCTATGCGGGCTTACTCCCCGGTACCGCGCTCAATGGTGGAACCGTCACTTTGCAGCAATCGCTGTTGCCTTATCCGCAGTTCACTGGTGTCACTGAAACCAACATGTCGCTGGGCACAAGCAAATACAATTCAATTGTGTTCAACTTCGAAAAACGCCTGTCAAAGGGCCTGTCGGTTATCTTCAACGG
>JAYUSZ010000275.1:0-25570 GCA_043755435.1 Bryobacterales bacterium
AGCCAGGTCGACTTACCGGATCCTGGTAAGCCGACCACAACAATGACGCGTTGCACGGTTTGCTAAACCGTGGTGTACCGGCCGACTTCAAGCAAACGGTTGGCGATTTTTTGCCGCATCGCAATGCTGTTGACGGGCTCAATACGAGTGAATCGCCGCAGCGCTGCAAGACTCGTGCGCATGGCATCGCCTTCCATTGAAGCAGCAATAATCTGCTTGGCCGACGATTCAATTTGCTCCATGGCTTCGCGGAAGTACACGGCAGTCATGTCGGCTGCGAATGAGCCCTTGCCGCTTTCCTGCATTTTGCGAGTGCGCAGCAGCATGCTCTCCATTGCGAACACGGACATTGACATGTCTGTAATGGCGGCCAACACTTCCTGTTGATGGTCCAAATCGGCCATGAAGCGTTGGTATGCAATGCCGAGGGCAAGCAGTGTGGCCTTCTTTGCGTTCGTCACCAGATCTGCTTCAGGGTCAGTTGAGGTGCCAGCCATAGTGGGACCAGCCATCAATTCGCCTTGCAACTTCTTCACCGCTTCCACCAAACCCAACTGGCCCTTCTGCGCACGCTTCAGCAACATGCCTGTGGCCAACATGCGATTGATTTCACTGGTGCCTTCAAAAATGCGATTGATGCGTGCATCGCGATAAGCGCGTTCTACAAGGTATTCAGCACTGAAGCCGTAACCGCCGTGAATCTGCACGCCTTCGTCGGCTACATAATCCAAAACTTCTGAGGCGAACACTTTGATGTAGCTGCATTCGGCAGCGAACTCTTCCACCGCTTTGAGGAAAACTGGAGCAGCGTCGGGTTGACTCCAATTCCAGCTGGTGAGGTGCCCTTCAATCATTCCCACCACGCGGAAACTCATGGTTTCAGCAGCGAAAATGCGAATGGCCATTTCAGCGAGCTTGTGTTGAATCATGCCGAACTCGCTGATGGATTTGCCGAACGCCTTGCGTTCCTGCGAATACTTCAACGAAACTTCCAGAATCTGCTTTGCCCCGCCGACAACGAACGGCCCCAGCTTCAATCGGCCGAGGTTCAAAATATTGAATGCGATGACGTGCCCACGGCCAACTTCGCCCAGCACATTTTCAACCGGCACTTTCACGTTGTCCAGAAAAATAGGCGTCGTGGACGAACCCTTAATACCCATTTTCTTTTCTTCAGCACCGGGATTCACACCTGGGTAAGTTCGTTCCACAAGAAACGCCGTGAACTTTTCGCCACCCACTTTGGCGAAGATGGTGAAGAAATCGGCACCACCACCATTGGTGATCCACATTTTCTGACCGTTCAAAACATAGTGCGTCCCGTCGGCTGAAAGATCGGCGCGTGTTTTCGCAGCCAGAGCATCGGAGCCAGCTTGCGGTTCGCTCAAGCAGTAAGCAGCAATCAATTCAGCGCTAGCCAGCTTGGGTAAATACTTCGCCTTTTGCGCTTCGGTACCGAACATCAGCAGAGGCAGTGTACCGATCCCTGTGTGAGCTCCGTGCCACCCGGAATAGGATCCGTCACGCGAAAGGTTTTCGGCAGCCACCATGGCGGAAGTTAGATCCATTTCCATGCCGCCAAATTTTTCGGGAATCACAATAGAAGTCAAACCTAACTTGGCTGACTTGCGGACAATAGAAATGGCCAAGCCTGGTTCCTGATGCTGAATTGCATCGAGGTTTGGAGCCACTTCGTTTTTCCAAAAGTCTTCCGTTGTTTTCGCAATTGCGCGATGTTCATCGGTGAAATCTTCCGGGGTGAATATGTCGTGCGGCTTTGCATCCTCAATCAGGAAGCCCCCGCCCTTGGTTTTTGGCAATGCAACCGTTGTGGTAGCCATAATAAAACTCCTTACAATCTTTCAAAAATTCCAGCTGCGCCCTGCCCACCGCCTACGCACATGGTGACCATGCCGTATCGCAATTGGCTGCGCTCCATTTCCCGCAAAATTGTGGCAGTCAGTTTAGCGCCAGTGCATCCTAATGGATGTCCCATTGCCAGGGCTCCGCCGTTAACATTGACCTTCTCAATGTCAAGCCCCGCTTCATCCATTACAGATAGCGCCTGCACCGCGAAGGCTTCATTTAATTCAATCACACCAATGTCACTTAGCTTCAGCCCAGCCAATCTCAGGGCCTTGGGAATAGCCACCACTGGTCCAATGCCCATCAGTTCAGGCGGTACTCCACCGGTTGCAAAACTCACGTAACGCGCCTTCGGCTTCAAGCCTAACGTCTTGGCACGGTCCGCCGACATGACGATTGCAAGCGATGCTCCATCACTGGTTTGTGACGAATTGCCCGCCGTAACGCTTCCTGTGTTATGGAACACAGGCTTCAATTTTCCCAATGCTTCCACGGATGTATCGGCGCGCGGCCCTTCATCTTTTTGGAAGGTGAATTTCTTGGTCTGCGGCTTGCCGTCAACCAGGGTTGTGGATTCTACCTCCACTGGCACAATCTCTTCGTTGAACTTGCCCTCAGCCTGAGCCTTCAATGCGTTCTGATGACTACGGTATGCAAACTGATCGGCACGCTCGCGGGAAATATTGTATTTGCGTTGCAGGTTTTCCGCCGTTAATCCCATGTTGATGTAGATTTCCGGTTTGTTATCCACCATCCATGGGTTGGGCGCAACACGCTGCATACCCATGCGCAACATGCTCATGCTTTCTGTCCCACCGGCCAGAATAATGCTGTCATTGCCGGCGCGAATTCGATCGGCCGCCATGGCGATGGACTGCAACCCGGAACTGCAGAAACGGTTGATGGTAACTCCGGTAACCGTATCGGGCAATCCCGCACGCAAGGCGGCAACACGCGCCACATTCATTCCACTTTCGCCTTCTGGAGTAGCACAACCCAAAATGACATCATCAATATCGCCCGGTGAAATTTGCGGATACTTCTCCAACAGAGCACGAATAACAATTGCTGCCAAGTCGTCGGGGCGTGTTTCCTTCAACGAACCCTTAGGCGCTTTTCCGACTGCCGTGCGCAGGCAATCCACTATTACCGCTTCTTGCATACCATTTTCTCCCTGAATTAATTGCGCAACGGCTTACCCGTTTTCAGCATGAAGGCCATGCGTTCCTGGGTTTTTGGATGGCCGCAAAGGCTCAAGAATGCCTCGCGTTCCAGGTCCAAAAGATATTGTTCGCTGACCAATGATTCGCCGCTGAGTTTGCCGCCGCACAATACGTTAGCCAATTTTTCGCCGATGAAACCGTCGTGCGCTGAAATGTATCCGCCTTGCTGCGCCGTCCACAAACCAATTTTCAGCATGGCCATTCCAGACTCGCCCGCAACCTTAATATCGGTCCGCGGCGTTGCGGGCCGGTAGCTGCCCACCATGGCAAGTGCGGATTCTTTAGCGTCGGCAATCAGGCGTTCCTGATTCATGGAAATGCCCGCTGCCTTATCCAAAAGGCCAAGTTTTTTTGCATCATCTGCGCTGCTGGAAACTTTGGCGTATCCAATTACTTCGAACGCTTTGCGCGGATCCTTCAGCCGTGCGATCAATTCTTTGCAACCGCCCCCACCAGGAATCAAGCCAACGCCCACTTCCACCAAACCCATGTACAGTTCCGCTGAAGCTTGCACTTTGGCACCGTGCAAGGCAATTTCGCAGCCGCCGCCTAACGTGCGTCCATGGGGTGCCACCACCACAGGAATGGGGGCTGTCTTCAAGGCCATGTTCGCTTGTTGAAACCGGTGGATGCCCATGTTCAGCAAATCCCAGTCTCCGTCCTGGGCCGTCAGCAAGGCAAGAACAAGATTGGCTCCAACACTGAAGTTCTCTCCTTGATTGGCCACCACCAGAGCCTGAAAATTCTTTGTGGCTTCCTCAACCGCAGTGAACATCATCCCGAACTGATCTTCACCCAGGGCGTTCATCTTGCTGTGGAATTCAAGACACAACACACCGTCGCCCAGATCAATTAATGAACTACCCGCGTTGGACTTCACAACTCCGCGGGCCCGCTTCAACTCGGACAACACCGTAACCCCTGGACGTTCTTCTAAAGGCGCGTAGCTACTGGCACCCAAATCGAAGTATTGCGTTTTTGGAACTCCGCCCACATCAGCGGCTTGATAGAACGATTTCGCACCACCGGACAGCATTTTCACGACGCTCGGCGGGAGCGTGCGGCCTTCACTTTCCATGCGCTTGGCGGTTGCTTGAAACCCTAGCGCGTCCCAAAGTTCAAAGGGCCCGTAAGTGTGCGCGTAACCCCACTTCATAGCGCGATCAATTTCTACAATGCGGTCGGACACTTCTGGAATCCGTTCCGCACAATAAAGGAACGTGTCACTGAACAGGCTCCACAGGAATTTACCGGCGCGATCGTCTTGCGATACCAGATATTGCAGACGCTTCGGCAGATCTTCAATCTGCTTGGCCTGCTCAGTGGAAGGCCATTTCACTTTCGCCGCTGGATGATACTCGAACGTTTTCCAATCGATGGCGTGGATATCTTTCTTGGGACCGACGCGTTGATAGAAGCCTTGGCCGGTTTTATCGCCAAGCCATTTGCGCTTCATCATTTCTTCCATGAAAGAAGGGGGAAGGAAGCGTTCGCGCCATGGGTCGTTGGGAACTGCGTGATAGAGGTTGTTGGATACGTGGACCCAAATATCTAAACCAACAATGTCAATCAACCGGAAGCTTGCAGAATTCGGCAAGCCAATTAACGATCCGGTGAGCGCATCCACTTCTTCAATGGTGTAGTTTTGTTCCGTGGTCAGCTTATAAACAGTTGCTCCGTAAAAGCTGCCAATACGGTTGGCGATGAAGTTGGGCGTATCTTTGCAAAGCACCACGCCTTTGCCCACTTTGCGATCGCAGTAGGCGCTAACACCGGCAAGAATTGCTGGATCGGTATCGGCCCCGGGAATTACTTCGGCCAGATGAAGGTAACGCGGAGGATTGAAAAAATGAGTACCAAGGAAGTGCTTGCGGAAACTTTCTGAAAAACCTTCGGAGATTTGCGCCAGTGGAATGCCGCTGGTGTTGGTGGAGACGATGGAATCGGGCTGGCGAATGGCTTCCACCTGCCGCCACAGTTTGCGTTTGATTTCCAGATTTTCGGTGACGGCTTCTATGATCCAATCATAATCGGCAAGCTTTGAAATATGATCTTCAAAATTGCCTGGGGTGATCAGGGATGCCACTTCGTCAGTGAACATGCCACCGGGCCGAGCCTTGGCGGCGGTATCAATCCCTTTCAACGCGGCTGCGTTTCGATTGGGTTGATTGGGGACAACGATGTCTAATAAGAGTGCCGGGATTCCAGCGTTGGCAAAGTGGGCGGCAATGCGGGAGCCCATGGTACCGGCTCCCAAAACCGCAACGCGGCGGATGGTTCTCATACGTTTATTGCTTAAGTGTAGCTCAATGGGGCTGGCTGATTTCTTGAAGCGAAGACAGATGCCTAACCGCAGATCCACAATTCAGATAGGACTGATCAATAATCACCGCGAGCACTGGGCGGCGAGGAACAGATCAGTCTTGAGCAAGCTCGTCCAAAAACGACATGCGTTCATCTTCCGAAATACTCATGTGATGTTTGAGCGCATATATCCGCCGTTCGTCGCACAAAATATTTTGCCATTTGGAACTGGTGCTTGAACCTTTGCAGGAGGCCCAATTGCTCTGAGACAAAAGAAGATCAACGGATTGACAGTCTGCTTTGTCATCGAGCGTCAATGAATAGTGCCCTTCTTTGGCCAAGCCAAGTTTTACGATCAAGGGAAAAACAAAAGCAGCCATCACCAGATGCTCTAAGGGAACCCACCCCCAGGTACGGGAAGACGATCCTGCGCCGTGAGCGAAGGTGCTGCGGTATTGATGGAATTCGTTCATCCACATTTTTGCCACAGGCCAATCGAGTTGTGCATTTGTGTAAAGCGGATCTGGATCGGGGTATATACCCGGTCTTTGGACTTGAGCCGTCTGGACTGGGGTCTTGCTCTGCAATATTAATAAATCGTCAAATTTAGTGGCGAGACCCCTCGCTGTATTTGCTTGGAAATATTGCTCGAAAGCGAAAGCCATCAGAGCCGCTTCAGCTTCGCGGGTCATTAAATCGCTGTCTGTATTGGCCAAGCGTACTTCGGCAAAACGACTTTCAGGGCACTCACAGCTGATGATCCAGCAAAACTCGCAGCGCTCAGCCCTTGTAAGAAACCAACGTCAACCTTAATCCGCTTCAGGGAAGAACCTGAACCGCTTAACGGCTTTGTAAAATGTATTGATCTCTGTTTTAGCCCAGCATTGAAAACGCTTCCATCGCGCCTTCGACTATGGAAGGATATCAAATCAACTGATCCGATAAATCGCTGAAAATAGAGTTGGAAGTCGACGTCATTGACGTAGGAACCTATCGGAGTGAAATATTCATTCTTGGACCAAGTGGCGAGAAACAGCGATGACGAGGCGCTATGGGCAGCCTCGATCCTTGCTTCGGAAATGTTCCAAGACTCATTGGGATTTTGTGCCTCTTCATCAATCACAATGACGCAATTCCTTTGCGGCTGATTCTGATCGACGTAGTTCGACAATATGGCCGGGAAAATATCTTGCAGGCCGTCCAAAGAGTTAGAGACGGTCTCTGAAACCATGAAAGGAACAAAAGTAAATCCCGCGACGCTGGCTGGTTCCTCCAAGTGTAGCCACGGCAAAAACCCCACGAGCTTTGCTGCATCGCTCATACAGAACCTGTCCTCTTAGGATTGAATTTTCCGTCAAATCAATACGCTGGAGTGCCCCAAGTTATAAAAGGTCCCGGAATTGTTGTGGTGTAAGACCAGCATCCCGGGCGATACCGCCCATTGTGATCGAGTCCACAGGGTCGTGCCTTGGGATGGTGACAATCCTTATCCCATTAGTCATAACGATGTGCTTGCCCTGCCTCGCTACATGGAAACCGGCCCTTTCCAAGGCCTTAACGGCTCTCTGGTGTGGGACGCCAGATATTTTTGGCACAGGTCAGACCGGGATCTCAACTTCCCTAAGATTCTGCGATCCTGCAAGTTCCCGTGCGGTTTCTAGATACTCACGAATGGCGTCCTGAATATTGGCCAATGCCTCTTCTTCAGTGACTCCTTGTGACCAGCACCCAGGGAGACCAGGGCAAGATACGCTGTATCCTTCATCCGTTGTCGTTAATGCCACTTGATACTTCATAATGCTCGATTTTACCACGCAGGCCAGGAGCTAATGTTCTACTTAGGGAAATTGGCAGGAACCTTCTGTTTCACCTTCCCTGTGACCGCCCATTCGGCGCCACGCTGCAGTGTGACAATGAAGCCGACGCATTTCACCGCCTCGGTATAGTGGCCCAATGCGGTGTGGAAGACGCGGCCCTTGCCGTAAGTGAGTGTCATCAACAATGGTTCGTCTTTTCCAGTACCATTCGTAGCAGGATCGGAAAACGCGGTGGCTAGAACCGTGATGTTTTGAGCAGGCCCACGCAGGCTATCGTAGAGTTCATCGGTGGCGTGCATCCATTTTTCCGGTAAACCTTTCATAATAGGATGCGTTTTGTTTCTAGTTGTCATCAGGTAGGCATGCTGTTTGCCGTGGTGGCCGCCTTTGCCGGGCGTGTTGTCAAAACTGATTTTGCCATCGGCGTAGCGCAGGTATGGCCCGTCCTTTTCGGTACGATTGCCCCAACCGCCCAGGCCGATCATCTTGTTGTACTCGGCCCATTCCTGGAACGAATTGTCGGCCGCGTGATAAACAACGAAGCCGCCGCCATTTTTCACAAACTCTTCAAAGTCTTTCTTCGTGGCGTCGGACCAGGAGTCGCCGTTGTAGTTGGAAACAACCAGGGCGTAGTCGGAAAACTTCGGCCGGTAAATGGACATATCGCCACCTTTGGCTGGGCTGGTGGCGACGTCCACGGTGAACAAGCCGCTATCCTCCAAAATCTTTTTCAAAACAGGAGTCATCTCCTGCCATTTATGATTGTTTTGTCCATCGACAATCAGGGCTTTGTGTTTCGGAGCCGCGCACAAGGCGACGGGCAGGATAAACAGGGCGAACAAGAGGCGGAACGGCATGACTTCCATTGTAATCATGAAAAAGAGTTAAAATCTTTAGCTATGGACGAATCCAACCCCCCGGTGCCCGTCGTAGCAATGAATCGAGAGGTTTCCAATCAGAACGTGCAGTGGAGAGACCAAATTACAAGAATTGCGGCTGGCGATGAAAATGCGCTAGCGGAACTTTACGATTCATCAAGCCGCCTTGTGTATAGTTTGGCGCTACGAATCCTATCGAATCCAACTGATGCAGAAGAAGTCGCGTTAGACGTATACACTCAAGTTTGGAAAAATGCGAATCGATTCGAATCGCAACGCGGCAGTGTAATGGCATGGCTGGTAACCATCACTCGGAGCCGGGCCATTGATCGGATGCGTTCTCAAAAGAACCACAGTTTAACGTCTTCCGGTGAAAAAGACTTAGCTGAAATTGCAACAACGATGGCGACGCCCGAATCCCAATCGCTTGAAAAAGAATCCGTCCGATATGTAAGGCGAGCCCTTGAGGACTTGCCCACCGAGCAGCGGGAAGCAATTCTGCTGTCCTTTTTTAACGGCTTGAGCCACCCCGAAGTTGCCGACCAATTGGGAATCCCCCTTGGTACAGTAAAAACAAGAATCAGGTTAGGAATGTCAAAACTAAGAGAATCGCTAATGGTATTGCGAATGGAAGCAAGGAGGGCAAGTTGATGAGCGACCTCCCCGATTTCGATCCCATTCACGATAAAGCTCTGCTGGCCAGTTTTGGGCTGCTGGATTCCGGAGAGGAAAAGGAACTGCATCGGCTTGCTGAGCAAGGAGAGCCGCAAGCTTTAGCAGAGATGACAATTTACCGGGAAGTGCTGGCGCAAGTGGCGCAGACAATTCCTGAATATACTCCGCCCGCGAGTTTGAAGGATAGGCTGATGGCCCGCGTGAGGGGACAGAATAAGAAATTGAGACCAGGCTGGCAGACGCATGAGCCAGGGTTTGATTATGTTTTGAGTGGCCAGGGGCTGTGGCAGGATACTCCTTTTCCCGGCGTGCAGTTCCAGGTTTTGCACTATAACGAAAAGGCTGATTTGCTAACTCAATTGGTTCGGCTTGCACCGGGTGCAAGATTTCCTGCTCATCGGCATGGTGCAGCGGAACAGTGTTTGGTGTTGGAAGGAATTGTTTCTCTCGGCACACTAAAACTTCGGCCTGGAGATTTCAACCTTGCGGCGGCGAATACGGTTCACAACGAGACTACAACCGAGGAAGGGTGCGTACTGTTAATTGTCAGCAATCCTCACGACGAAGTTGAGGCGCTAGATTAAGCCACGAATAGCTTTCGGATTGCGGCTGCGACGGTCTCAATGTTTTCTCGGGACACGTCAAGGTGCGTGACGAACCTTGCCTTAGTTGGGGAGATGGGGTTTAACAAGATTCCATTCCCCTTCATGGCTTCGCAAAACTCGGATGCTGTGTAACGGCTGGCTTCGAAATCGGCAATTACAATATTGGTCTCCACAGGACCTTCAACTATTACACCTGAACATTCCGCCAATGCTGCCCCCAACATTTGTGCATGCAGGTGATCTTGGGGTAATCGGGCGGGCATTTCCTCAAGGGAAATGAGTCCTGCCGCAGCTAGAATTCCTGCTTGCCGCATGCCTCCTCCCAGCCGTTTGCGAAGCAAGCGTCCACGATCCATATCCTGTTTGGTTCCTGCCAGCATTGATCCTACTGGAGCTCCGAGACCTTTGGACAAACAGAACATTACCGAATCTACTGGCGCCACTATTTCTTTAACGGGGCATCCTAGTGCCGCTGCGGCATTGAAAACTCGCGCCCCATCCATGTGGATTTTCAAGCCATGGGAATGCGCACCAGCTGCAATCGCCTTGATCGTTTCTAGCGGATATACTGACCCGCCGGCCATGTTGTGGGAATTTTCAATTTCAATCAATCCGGTGGGTGCCCAGTGAGGACCCAGTGGGCGGATCTCTTTTTTAATTTGTTTCCAGGAGAGCAGTCCGCGATCACCAACAATAGGCCGGGCAACGCAGCCTGCAAACCAGGCCATCATGGAAAGTTCGTAATTAAAAATGTGCGCACGCGATTCGCAAATTACTTCCTGCCCGTGGGAAGTGTGCAGCTTGATCGCAATGGTGTTGCCCATGGTGCCGGTGGGCAGAAACAACGCCGCTTCCTTCCCCATGATTGCAGCGGCCCTTTGTTCCAATTTATTTATGGTGGGGTCTTCGCCGTAAACGTCATCCCCCACTTCAGCTTCGGCCATGGCCCGTCGCATTGCCGGGCTGGGCTTGGTAAGAGTATCACTGCGAAGATCAATCATACGTTCACGAACTCCTCAAATACTTCGTTCGAAAGTAGCACTCCCTGGGAGGTTAGGCGCAAGCGTGAGCCTTGCCGTTCCAGCAATCCAGCATCAAGAAAACGATCAAACTGTTTTTTAAATTGCCGCCACTCAGCAGGTGTTGGTTCAACACCTTCGCTTAATCTGAGGCCAACAAAGAAACGTTCCTCACCGGGAACCGCAGCCGTTGATTCGGCTACTGGCGACTTACCATTTTCGAGGTGATCTAAATAGAGTGCCACCGATTCCACATTCTGCCAACGGCGGCCTTGATCCAGCGAATGGGCATCGGCGCCGAATCCAATGTAAGGATCCAAGTGCCAGTACTTCAAATTATGCAGCGACTCGCAGCCCGGTCTGGCGAAATTGGAAATCTCATAACGTGGAATGCCCATTTGCTGTAAACGTTCCACTGCGAATTCGTAATACTCGGCAACAGCGTCAGCAGTTGGAACGCCGCCTGCACCATAGCGCGATCCGCCTTGCAGGATTTCCAAACCCAATCGGCTGTCTTCATCAACCTCAAACATGTAGACAGACACATGAGGTGCTTCCAACTTTTCCACCCAATCGAGGGATTGCTTAAAGGAATCGAGGGATTGCCCAGCCAAGCCGGCGATCAGGTCGATGTTGAAGGAATGAATGCCTTCGGAGCGCAGCGCAGCAATATCGCTAGCTACAATTTCAGGCGAGTGCTTTCGACCGGTGCGAGCAATTTCCAAAGGCACAAAACTTTGAACACCAAGACTTACGCGGTTGATGCCAGCCTTGAGCCATCCACGAATCGCTTCAACGCTGAATGAACCTGGAGCGGCTTCCATGGTTGCCTCTTTCCATGGAGACCCGGGAACTGTGGTTAGCAAATCGGCAAGTGCATCGGGAGGAACTAAGCTTGGAGTTCCGCCTCCAAGAAAAACGGTGTCGGGTGTCCACTGCCAATTGTGTGCTTTGATCTCACTTCGCATTGCGGCCAAGTAACGCGGCGACAAAGCTTGCGGCAACACGTCGGAAGCGAAATTACAGTAGGTACACTTTTGGGCGCAAAACGGGTAAGAAAGGTAGACGCCGGGCACGCTACAGCGATACCTCTTCTTCCAGTTGTTGACTGATATGAGCAGCAATAAGTTGTTTCAAATCCTGACCCGAATCGGGGAGCACAAAACTATGGCGCACCGGATGCCAATCCAGTTTGAAGCTCCGCAGGTGGGCCGAAACCCAGATTTGCCGGACAGGCGAATTGGGGCTTACGACGAATTTCGTTGGCGGGTCTTCAAACTCAACGGTAAGCACACCGTTGTTCATATCAGCTTCAAAATCGAAACGCTCAGCCGCAGCATTCAGTTGCTTTGAAAGTTTGGTCAAGGCCTCTTCAGCCAAGGTTTGGAATTGCTGCTCGTCGAGCATGGATGCTTTCAGTCTAGCGCGTCGCCGCACTTTCACGGATTGAAGCGGCGGCAATCTGAGCAATATCCAGCAACTGCGGCGGAGAGGAGCTTACTTTATCCAGCGCGTCACGGAACATGGTGTTGCAAAATGGGCAGGCGGCCGCCACAATGTCAGCACCAGTATCAACAAGTTCCTTCGCTCGGGTGTGACTAACTCTAGCCCCGGTTTCTTCTCCAAGGAACGCCAAGCCACCACCTGCTCCACAACAAAAACTCCGGCCGTGATTTCTTGGTGCCTCCACTACATTGCCAGCTTGAGCGGCAACGGTGCGGGGCTCATCGTAGATTTCCTGATATCGTCCCAAGTAGCAAGGATCGTGGTAGACAACCGTTTTTCCAGAAGGCAGCTGTGGGGTGTCTTCTTTCCATTTCGCTAACACTTGGCTATGATGTTCAATGTGAATATTGACACCGAACTCTTTGTAATCCTCTCCCAGAGTGCGTACGCAGTGTGGGCAGATTGAGAGCATTTTGCTTGCGGCACCCACTGCATTGATTTGTTCCAGGTTCTGTTCAGCGAGGGTTTGAAACAATAGATCGTTTCCCAGTCTTCGGGCTGAATCTCCAGAGCAACGTTCCTTCTTCAGCACGCCGAAGCTGGTTCCGCGATGCCGCAGCACCTCCACCAATGACGAAACAATCTCGCGCCCCTGTGGATCGTAACTGCCCATGCAACCCATCCACAGGCAATATTCCTGAGTGCCGTCGAACAATGGCAATTCCAGCTTCTGAATAAACTTATCCCGCTCGCTGGACGAAAAACCCAACGGGTTTCCGTTGCGTTCTAAATTCAGAAATAGTTTTGTGCCGTAGCTATCTTCGTAGGTGCCCGTGTTTACGGCACCGCGGCGCAGGCCGATGATTATGGGTAAATGTTCAATCCCCAGAGGACATAGAAATTCGCAAGCGCCGCAGGTGGTGCATTGAAACGCGTCTTCCATTGCAAGGTGTTTCCCTAGCAGAGGTTCTTCACTAGCTGGGCCGAACTCATTCAAGTAAGCGCGGGCACCAAGAATAATTTCCTTGGGGTTGAGACTCTTGCCGGTATTGTTGGCAGGGCAATGTTCTGTGCATCGACCGCATTCTACGCAAGAGAATGCTTGCAGAGATACCAACTGCGTAAGATCTTTACCCGTGACTATACCAAAATCCTCGTCGCCAACCAGTGGCGGAATTGCGCTGAACTTCCCGCGAGACAGGAAAACGGAAAGTGGACTCAATAGCAAATGCATGTGCTTGGTGTGAGGAATCAGCGGCATGAAAATGAGCAGGGCCGCTGTGTGAATCCACCAAATTACTTTGTATTCCAGGCCTTTTGGTTCCAGGTAGTAATCAGCCAAATAGCTGGCCATCAGGGTGAAAATCAACAGAGCGATTCCCACTGATTCCAAACTCAGGTCTCCCAGCCAACGGGGCTGAATGATGAGGCGGCGGAAAGCCAGCGTCAAAATGGAGACGCCGACCACTACTCCAAACGCGGCGGCCAAACCAAAATAGAATCGTCCGAAGCCAGAATGAGGAGAGAGAAAACTCAGGCCCAACGGGGTGGCAAAATGATTCAGAGTCACTAAAGCAAATGCACAGAAGCCCCAAAAAACAAAGGCGTGCGCCAAGCCTGGCAACGGGCGGTGGCGAATCACTTTCGATTGGCACAGTACTTCCAGAATGAAATCCCAGATCCGCTTAGCCAATGGATGGAGCGTGAAATTCGGATCCTTCTTAGAAGCTAAGATGATTTTCAAAATCCGAGATGCGCGCATTGCAAAACCAGCGGAGCTAGCGCTGAGCAGCATCAGGAAGACAGCCAGTTCCATGCTTGAAAATGAAGTCATATCGTCCCCCTACGATACAATGAAATCTACCAGGAGAAAACCTTGAAATTCCTTATTTCCGGTGCGGCAGGTTTTGTCGCCTCGCATTTGGTTGATCGTCTTTTGGCCGATGGGCATTTCATTGTTGGCCTGGATAATTTTCTTACTGGCCATGAAAGGAACCTGGCGCATCTGTCCGGGCACGTGAACTTTCAATTCATCGAGTGCGACGTCACCAAAACGATTCCTAATCTTGGCCCTTTCGATACTGTGATTCATGCCGCTTCTCCAGCCAGTCCCAAGGATTATTTGGAGCACCCTTTGGAAACATTGGAAGTTGGTTCCACAGGTACCCGCAACACGTTGGATGTCGCATTGCGATATCAGGCGCGTTATTTGGTAACGTCCACTTCGGAATGTTACGGCGATCCACTGGAACATCCGCAACGGGAAACCTATTGGGGCAACGTCAACCCTGTGGGTCCGCGCAGTTGCTACGACGAATCGAAACGTTACGCTGAAGCCATCACCATGGCCTACCATCGCAAACACGGAGTGCGCACCACAATTGCTCGCATCTTCAATACCTACGGTCCGCGGATGAAGCTGGATGATGGCCGTGTGGTGCCAGCATTTTTAGATCAAGCACTTCGCAATGAACCAATGACTGTGTTCGGCGATGGTACGCAGACGCGCAGTTTTTGCTACGTCAGTGATTTGGTGGAAGGGTTGTACCGCTTGTCGCAATCAGACGAGCGGTATCCGGTGAACTTAGGAAATCCACTTGAGTTGACGATGCTTCAGTTCGCGGAGGCTATCAAGAAATTGACTGGCGCTTCCTCTTCAATCACTCATCAAGCTTTGCCGCAGGACGACCCGAAACGCCGGCGTCCAGACATCACCAAAGCCAGAACCATTCTTGGCTGGGAACCGCGTGTTTCTCTTGACGAAGGCCTAAGTCAGACCATCACGTACTTTCGCCCACTAGTCAGCGCAAAAGTCTAACGCAAGCTAGTAGCCTTCAGACGATTGTTGCCCAAACTTTCATTGCTGCGGCCTTGCCCAATGGCGTGGTCTTGCCATTGATGTTCATAGTGAGCGTATCGTCGTAATTAACAGCAGAAATATTTAGCACGGATCCGGGCCTGATGCCCAACCCATGAAGGTATTCCAGCAATTGACGATCCCGTTCGTAGACGCTAACAACCCTTGCTGGCTTGCCAATTGGAACTTCATGCAGAGGTAGAAATCCACGCTGCCTGCGGGCGTCAGGAGTATCCAATTCACGTTGATTGCCATGTGGACAATCCGCTTCGCTTCCCAGTTTTTCCATCAGGCGGCGTTCGAACTCAGCAGAAACCGCATGCTCCAATTGCTCCGCCTCATCATGCACCATATACCATTCCATGCCAAAAACTTCGGATAGCATGCGCTCGATCAAATGGTGCCGATTCAGGATTCGGGTAGCAATTTCGCGGCCTTCAGAAGTAAGGCTAATGTGCCCTTCTTTTGCCACTTCAATTAGTCCATCACGCTTCAATCGCTTAATGGACATCGTCACCGCCGGGGCCGATACTTTCAGCCAGCGGGCCAACGTGGCCGCAATAACAACCTCTCCTTCACTCTCAGCTTCAGCGATGGTTTTGAGGTAGTTCTCTTTAGAAATTGTGATCTTCAACGGTTCTTTGAATTGTAACCCGGCTGGCCCCCTGCTATTCTCTGATTAACCCTATGTACAACGCAAAAACTCTCTTTTTTACTTGCGCGGCCTTGCTGGTGGCCACCACCACAGCCTTTGCTGCGGAAAAAGTTGACCTCACCACGGTCCACCGCATTAAATCGGAAGCTTTCGAAAACTCCCAGGTGATGGACCATATGTTCTACCTGACGGATGTTAACGGTCCTCGCTTAACAGGTTCGCCGGGCTACGAAAAAGCCGCGAATTGGGTCGTGAAAAAAATGAAGGACATGGGTGCTGAAAATTCCCACTTGGAAAAATGGGGACCATTCGGCAAAGGCTGGACGTTCGATCGGTTCTCGATGCATATGATTGAACCCGCCTATACATCCATCGCTGGGTTCCCGCTTGCTTGGAGTTCTGCAACCAGCGGCGTGTTTACAGGGGAGCCAGTAGTTGCGGTACTTAGCGCTACAACAACCGAAGAAGACCGTGCGAAGTTCAAAGGCAAATTAAAAGGCAAAATGGTGCTGCTGGATCAGCCGCGCGAAGTCAAGCTGCACATTTCCCCGGATGGACGCCGTTACACAAACGAGGAGCTAGCAGAGCAAGCCATGTCAACCGATCCTGCAATGTTAGGTGCCGGTGGCTTCCCACGCCGCCCAGTTGGCCCAGCGGCTGGACCTGGTGGTCCTCCGGCAGGCGGTCCGCCAAATCGGGAACAGGCTGCGGAGCGCCGCCGCAAGTTTCATCAGTGGCTACTTGACGAGGGTGTGGCCGCAGTGATTACCAATGGCTACAACGGCGATGGTGGCACCGTATTTGCATCCTCTGCTGGAGGACGTGAAGACAAGGACGTGATTCCACCACCATACGTGGCCATCACCCCGGAACATTACAACCGAATTTACCGGCTGGTGGATAAAAAGATTCCAGTGAAATTGGAACTGGAAGTGAAGGCTACGGTGCTTGATCAAAAGAAGGAATCTTTCAACGTGATTGCGGAAATTCCTGGTGGCAAGAAGAAAGATGAAATCGTCATGCTTGGTGCCCACCTGGATTCCTGGCACGGCGGAACTGGTGCCACCGACAACGCTGCAGGCTCAGCGGTAATGATTGAAGTGATGCGCATCCTGAAGACTCTGGACCTGAAAATGGATCGTACTGTGCGGCTTGCTTTATGGAGCGGAGAGGAGCAGGGTTTGCTGGGTTCGGCTGCATACGTGAAAGAACATTTCGCCGATACGGCCACCATGAAGCCTACTTCTGAACATTCCAAACTGGCTGGCTATTTCAACCTTGACAATGGTTCGGGAAAAATTCGCGGCATCTATTTGCAAGGCAACGATATGGTGCGCCCGGTGTTTGAAGAATACCTAAAGCCCTTTGCCGATTTGGGTGCAAAGACCATCACGATTCGCAATACGGGTGGAACGGATCATCTTTCCTTCAACGCTGTGGGTCTGCCAGGATTTCAGTTCATTCAGGATCCGCTGGAATACCAGACACGCAACCATCATTCCAACTACGACGTCTATGACTACATTCAAAAAAGCGATTTAATGCAGGCTTCCGCGGTGATCGCTTCGTTCGTTTATCACACCGCTAATCGTGATGAAATGCTGCCACGTAAGCCGCTGCCCAAACCAGTGCGCCCTCGTGGAACTCCACCCGAAGGGAAAAAAGATGCATCGTCTGGTTTGTAGTTTTTTCCTAGCCGCCACTTTGGCAACAGCCGGTGGAATGTTCAAAGAAAATATTGAATTCGCCACGGTGGATGATGGCGAAAAGCTAACGCTGGATGCCTGGGTCCCTGATGGTCCCGGGCCTTTTCCGGCCGTAATTGTGGTGCACGGCGGCGGCTTCGTCAACGGTGACAAACAGACTTACGTGAAGCCTTTGTTCGAGCCTCTGCGCAACAGCGGCTTTGCATGGTTCACTATTAATTACCGGCTTGCACCTAAGGTGCATTTTCCAGTTCCGCAGCAGGATCTGGGACGGGCCATTAAATGGGTGAAGGCCAATGCGAAGCAGTACAAGGTGGACGTTTCGAAAATTGCATTGATGGGCGAATCTGCAGGCGCATCTATTGTGAGCTATGTGGCTGTTCGGCCTGGCCCTGGGGAAGAAGTAAGCGCGGTGGTTAGCTTATATGGTGTGAATGATTGGACGCAGCGTTCAAAGCAGCGTGATGGGCTAGGCGCAAATTTGTCAAAGCTGCTGGGGTTGCCCCAAGAGCTGACACCTTCAACTCTGGAAAAGTTGAAGGAAATTTCCCCCATCACTTACTTAAGCAAGAACACTCCACCATTTTATTTGATCCATGGAACCAGGGATTTTCAAGTTCCTTATGATCAATCGGTTTTGATGTGCGAGGAGATGCGCGCAGTTGGTGCATCGTGCGAATTACTTACCTTGCCCGGTGGCGGGCACGGCATGGCTGGTTGGGAAAAAATGCCCGGCATATTACATTACAAGGAGAAAATGATTCAGTGGTTGAAACAGGTGTGGAGCAAGTAAAAGAAAAGATGACGAAGGCCGAAAGTGTGATTGCGCTTGAGCGCGAATGCGTACTGGGCAACTATAGCCGCTATCCAATGGTTTTGGAGCGCGGTAAAGGTTGCTACCTCTACGACACAGATGGCCGCCGTTATCTGGATCTGATTTCTGGAATTGGCGTGAATGCCCTTGGCCATGCGCATCCGCGCGTAGTGCGCGTCATTCGTGAACAAGCTTCCCGGCTGATTCATTGCTCCAATCTTTACTACCACGAGTATCAAGGCAAGCTGGCGAAGAAGCTGGTGGATGCCAGTGGGATGGACCGGGCGTTTTTTTGCAACTCCGGCGCGGAAGCGGTTGAAGGTGCCGTGAAGATCATGCGCTCACACGGCAATGGCGTGGGCGGTGGCAAGCTGGAAATAGTCTCGCTGAACAATTCCTTTCATGGCCGCACTATGGGTGCGCTTGCGTTGACTGGTCAACCGAAATATCAAAACGATTTCCGCCCCATGATGGAAGGCGTACGCTTCATTGGCGCCAATAATTTGGACCAGTTGGAATCCGTTGTGAACGAGAAGACCGCTGGAATTATTATTGAAGGAATTCAAGGGGAAGGCGGCGTTCATCCGATGACGGCGCCGTTTCTGGAGAAGGCTCGGCAGATGGCCGATCGTCACAATGCGCTTCTTATTTTTGATGCGATTCAATGTGGCGTAGGCCGCACAGGGCACTACTTTTCACACCAGGCAATTGCACCGCATGTGACGCCCGATGTAATGGTAACCGCCAAACCACTTTCCTGCGGACTGCCGTTGGGAGTAGTGATGGTGAATGAGAGGGCCGCTGCCGCCATCCGCCCAGGTATGCACGGAACAACGTTTGGGGGGGGCGCATTGACTACACGCGTTGCGCTGGAGTTCATGGAAATTCTGGCCGACCTGCTGCCGCAGATCAACCGCGTTGGAGAATACTTCCGTCAGGAACTGCGCGAGCTTGGCCGCAAGCATTCCTTTGTTCAAGAAGTGCGCGGACTAGGTTTGATGATTGGAGTACAGCTTGCCATTCCGGGGAAAGACATGGTGCTGGAAGGCATGAAGCATGGCTTGTTGTTCAACTGCACGCATGATACGACTTTGCGCTTTCTGCCACCGTACATCCTTACGGAAAAAGAAGTGGATAAGGCGATTTCAGGATTGCGCAAGGTGTTCCGTAGCGTGAAATAAGATCAGGATGCGGCGGCTATAGCAAGTCGCCGCGACGCATTTTTTCAAGTGCCTTCACCACTTCACTAACCTTCTGCGCCTGCTTGCGATCAGCGATCAACAGTGCATCTTTAGTTTCCACAACTACCAGATCGCTCACGCCAACCAGGGCTACCATTTTGCCGCTGCGCACATCCACATAGTTGCCGGTGGAATCAACGGTTACCGCCGAACCGTTGACGATGCTTTCGCCCTTTTCCTTGGCCGCCAATTCGTACACGGCATTCCAACTGCCCACGTCGTTCCAACCGTAATCGTCACAAGCAAGGCCCATCACGTTCTTGGCCTTTTCCATGATGGCAACGTCCACGGAAATATCTTCACACTGCGGGAACAGCTTCTTCAACTGCGCGCCAAAATTCCTTTGGTCGGGCTGCGGAAGTTTCGCCAGAATCGCAGCGGTTTTGGGTAGATGCTCTGCCAGCGATTGCAGCACGGTTTCCGTTCGCCAAAAGAACATGCCGGCATTCCAGAAATAGCTCTTCGCTTTCACATACTGCACGGCTTTTTTGGCATCCGGCTTTTCATGAAAGGAAACCACAGGAATGGGGGTAAACGAGCCAGCCTTGCTCCCCTTCGGAAATTGAATATAGCCATAGCCGGTTTCCGCCCAACGGGGTTCCATACCCAGCACCGCAATGGCACCTTTTTCGGCCGCAGCAAAAGCTGGCTTGACGAACTGCAAATAGCGCTTGGGATTTTCAATCACATGGTCTGACGGAAACACACCCATCACAGCTTTCGGATCGATGCGATGCAGCACTTGCGCCACCAGGCCAATGGCCGGCGCAGTGTTGCGCTGCATCGGCTCCGCCAGAATCTGGTGCCCAGGAACATCGGGCAACTGCTTGATGATTTCCTTGCGAAGCAGATCGTTGGTGATCACCCAAATCCGCTCCTGCGGAATCAGTGTACGCAGGCGGTCCACTGTCTGTTGAATCAACGTCCGTTCGCCAAAAAAGTTCAGAACCTGTTTTGCTGATTTCTTACGGCTGCGGGGCCAAAATCTCGTGCCGCGTCCGCCGGCCAGTATCAGTCCGTAGTAATGATTAGTATTTGCCATGAAATTCTAATATCCGATCGGTACCGGTTTCACCCGGGCCATGGTTCTATCCCAGCGCGTTTTTGAGAAGAAGTTGATACCCACATCAATGAAGTGGCTGAGGTCCCAACTTACCCAATCTTGCGTTGGAGCATCGTAGGACCACCAGACGAAAATCGGTTTGCCCACAATATTTTCGCGCGGCACAAATCCCCAAAAACGGCTATCGGCTGAGTTGTCACGGTTGTCGCCCATCGCGAAATAGTTCTCTGGAGGAACAATCAATTCGCCGTCCTTCACATTGGCTTGGAGCATTTCGCGGCCACGATCGTAAATGCGGATGTCCAACTGGGACGGTTCCCCTGGAAAATTTTCAAGATAATAGGACCGGTTCGGATTCTTATCGATGTGCTGTTTATAGGTCTCTTGAATCGGCTTGCCGTTCACGTGCAACTGCTTTTCAATAAGCCGGATGTGATCCCCAGGAATTCCGATCACGCGCTTGACATAATTTTGAGAAATATTCAAAGGGTAGCGGAACACAATCACATCGCCGCGCTTGGGCTCCTGATAGGGCAACAGCATTTTGCCAAGACTGCTGGAAGGCGAATAGGCCAGTTTGTCCACAAACATGTGATCGCCAATCATGATGGTGCTTTCCATGGAAGCCGTCGGAACCACAAATGCCTGCACTAGTGTGGCCGTTCCAAAGATCAGGATAAGAATATTCATGGCCCAATCTGCCGCCCAATGACGTGGCTCTTCGGGAACGTCCGATTGCTTTTTCTTGAAAAAATCTAACATGCTGCTTCGCTCCGTCGATTTACTCCGCGCTTGGATAGCCGCGGATCAATTGAAAACTGCGACGCCAACGCGTCTTGGTGAAAAAATTAAGTGCTAAATCCTTTACGTGATCCAGGCTTATGCTTGGGCTGGAAAGCCGCTCTGTAGTTGTCTCGTAAGACCAGTAAATGATCAAAGGCTTTCCGATAATGTGCTGGCGCGGCACAAAGCCCCAGTAGCGGCTGTCTGATGAATTGTCGCGATTGTCACCCATAGCGAAAAAGCAGTTATCAGGCACCACAACCTCGCCCTTTTCCATATGCTTTTGCAGCATCTCCATGGCACCTTCGTCCACATTTGTGTTCGGTGCTGATGGGAAATTGTCGCGGTAAGAATCGTAAAAATCGGTCTTGTGAAATTTGTATGGTTCGCTAACTTTCTTGCCGTTGCGGAACAGCTGTTTGTTTTCAAGCCGCAGCCGGTCACCTGGAATCCCAATCACTCTTTTTACAAAGGTCAATTTGATATCCGTGGGCCAGCGAAACACAATAATGTCACCGCGCTTCAGTGGACTGTAAGGCAGAAAGTACTTGCTGATTGCTCCTGAAGGAGCGTAGGCCAGCTTATCCACCAGCAGATGATCACCTACCAGCAACGTGTCTTCCATGGAACCAGTGGGGATCACAAACGCCTGCACCAGCGTAGTGGTTCCGAACAACAGCAGCAGCACCGTGACCGTCCATTCTGCAATGGTGTTACGGGGCGTGTCTTCGTCGTTCTTCGCCGCCAGCAGATTCCTGGCGATTTCGCTTACTCCGCCTTGGGGTTCTTCCAGAATTACTTCTTCCAATGGTCTCTCGTTTTCTTCCATTTTACCGCTTACTCAAATAACAACGACTTCAGATAGTGAAACAGTTCCACCAAAGATACGTAAATATTTAGCAAACCCATTCCGGAAAGCGCTCCACGGAAATAAGGATTCATCCAAACATCTTCACTTACGTTCAGCCAATCCTGAATTCCGTTTTGCTGCCAAGTGTCCATCCACGGATAGACTAACAGGAACGCACCCAGTTCAAAGCACAGAATAATCCACGCCAGCCAGCCCAGCTTAATCAGCCAGCCAATCTTCTGCTTAACGGGCGCTGCGATCTCCGCTTGCTCTAAATGTTCCTGTTCCGACATTAATCCCATCCATCCGGGAACAAACTAGCCTGTTCGGGTAAACTCGCCGCAAAAGTCGTGTACTTTGCCTCAGGGCTTACCGCCGCCACTGGTGCGTAGGCCATGCGGTGCTGCGGCGTTGGACCAAACTCGGCCAATCCCGCCAAATGCTCCGCAGTGCCGTACCCTTTGTTCTTGGCTAATTTGTATTGTGGATACACAGTGTCCCATTCTTTCATGGCTGCGTCGCGCGCAACCTTTGCCAGAATAGACGCCGCCGCAATTGATCTGGACCGTTCATCGCCCTTCACCAGCGAAAGCTGTTCCACCGGAAGGTCGACGAAAAGGTAATCCAGCAGCATGTAATCGGGCTCAACAGGAAGAGCCTGCAATGCGCGCATTGTGGCCAGCCGGGAAGCGTGATAGATATTCACCCGCCGGATGTCTGCAACGCTGGCCGCGGCAACTGCATAGCCAAGAGCCTTCGCGCGAATTTCAATCGCCAAACGCTCGCGCTGCTCTGCCGTCAGTTGCTTACTATCGTTCAAGCCGCGGATGGGTTTTTCAGGATCCAGAACAGCCGCAGCCGCATAAACGGGGCCAAACAAACATCCGCGTCCTGCTTCATCAGCACCAGCAATCACACGAAACCCCAACTTTCGGGCTTTACGCTCAAAGTAGAGGTTGCACGAATTTCGCTTCGGCTTTTCAGCAGCGGCAGTAACAGCCACTTGGATTTATGTGCGCTCTTTCAGACGGGCAGCCTTGCCCTTCAATTCGCGCAAGTAGAACAATTTCGCGCGACGGACGCGGCCCGTACGGACCACATCAATATGATCAATGATCGGGGCATGGATGGGGAAAATACGTTCCACACCAGTGCCGAAACTGATCTTACGCACACGAATACTTTGGCTCATACCCGCGCCGCGTTCAGCAATCAAAGTGCCCTCGAACGCCTGCAAACGTTCCTTGTCGCCTTCCTTGATCTTTACATGAACCTTCAATGTGTCGCCTGGACGCATTGCCGGATGGTCGGTGCGCTTGTTGGCATCAAAAACTTTCTTCAGTGCTGCGTTAATCATGGGACAAATTCCTTCTCTAAAACTGCAAGCTCTTATTGTAACAGGCTGAACCGGCCACCTGCCATGCTCTATTTCTGAAACGGCGGGCGAGGGGCACGACTCAACAAATCGGGACGGTTGCGGGCCGTCTTCTCAATGGCCGCATGCAAGCGCCAACGCCGGATGGCTTCATGGTTTCCGCCCAGCAAAACATCGGGCACCTGCCATCCGCGAAACTCGGCAGGCCGCGTATATTGGGGGCAATCCAACTGTCCGGATTCGGTTGAAAACGATTCCTGCACCGAACTCGCTTCATTCCCCAACACCCCGGGCAACAACCGGGCAACCGTATCCACCACTAGCGCAGCAGCCAACTCGCCGCCGCTTAAAACAAAATCTCCAATCGAGAGCTCTTCATCGGCCAAATGTTCAGCCACACGCTCATCCACCCCTTCATACCTGCCGCAAATCAACAGCAGCTCTTGTTCAGCCGCCAACCGTTGCGCCACGGCTTGATCAAACAATTTTCCCTGTGCCGAAAGCAGAATAATTTTCTGCCCGGGCTTGCGTTCTGGAAGAATCTCTTCCGCCGCAAGAAAAATCGGTTCGGCTTTCATCAGCATGCCTTCGCAGCCGCCAAAGGGCCGGTCGTCCACTGTTTTGTGCCGGTCCGCTGTCCATTTTCTCAAATCGTGGATGGCGATTTCCAAAATGCCGCTTTTGGCCGCTCTGGACACCACACCATGCTCAAACGGCCCCCGGAAAAATTCCGGAAATATCGTCAGCATGTGAAACTTCATAAGGCTAATTCAAATCCCGCAAACCTTCCGGCAAACTGGCCCGGATCAGCTTCTTTTCCGGACTGATCTCCACCAGAATACTTTTCACGTAGGGCACCAGCAGATTCCCTTCTACTTCCAGCAATCCACTGCCGCTGTTTTCCAAAAACCCAATCACTTTGCCGATTGGTTCTGCAGTTTCAGCGTCCACCATTAAACAACCCACCAGGTCGGAATAATAGAAAGCACCTTGTTCCAGCGGAGCCCGTTCGGCGGAACTCACCGCCACCTGGCATCCACGAAAAGCCTCGGCATCGTTCATGGAATCCACACCCGCGAACTTGAACACCAGCCGCGATTGATGCTGCCAAACTTCTTCCAGCTTATACTTGCCTTTGGGTTTACCACCGGGGTCAAGCAACATTACGGATTCAAGTGATTCGAACCGTTCTGGACCACTGTCGGACAGGCTGTCGGCTACAATATCGCCCCGAATCCCTCGCGGCCGGATCAGGACGGCAAGCGTTACCCAATCGTCGTCTTGTGTATACAGAGATGGTGTAGACAGATCCGGGATAGACAGAGCTCTACTCCAGAATTTCCAGCGTAAAGCGCCGGTTCAACTTCACGCCAGCCGCTCCCAGCAAGGTTCGAATGGAACGGGCCGTGCGTCCTTGCTTACCGATCACTTTGCCCACGTCCGAGGCAGCAACCTTCAATTCAAAGACGGAGGTCTGCTCACCTTCCACTTCATGGACCGACACCTGATCGGGGACATCCACTAAAGCCTTCGCAATGTCTTCGATAAGTTCTTTAATTTGGGCCACGGGAAAAGGCTCCTAAACGCTTTAATTTGTTGAAGCTAATTTATACAGCAGGTGCTGCTGGCACTGCCGGATAGGTCTTCAGCAACCGCGAAACGGTAGCCGAAGGCTGTGCGCCATTCTTGATCCAATGGGCCACGCGATCATGATCCAATTTCACTTCTGCAGGCTGACGCACCGGGTTGTAATGCCCCAGAACTTCCAGGGCCAGTCCGTTACGGGCCCGCACTTTATCAATCACCACCAAGCGGTAGGTCGGCTTTTTCTTAGCGCCAAAACGCGCCAGTCTAATCATTAGCATGTTATGTCTCTTACTCCAGTATCCACTAAAACTTGAAATCCGCCAGACTTCCTGGCATTTTAAACTTGGACAGCTTCTTGCCCAGCATTCCCTGCCCCGACAAACTGCCCGTAAAAGCCTTCATCATTTTCCGTGCTTCAGCATATTGCTTCAGCAGGTTATTCACATCATTAACCGAGGTTCCGCTGCCCTTAGCAATCCGCCTGCGACGCGCACCATTGATCAACATATGATTATCGCGCTCTTTTGGCGTCATCGAATCAATGATCGCCACCACACGACTAATTTCTTTGGGATCCACCTTGGCATTCTTCAAGGCTTTCATCGGCCCAATCTGCGGCAGCATGCCCAGCAGCGATTCCATATTCCCCAACTTCGACAACTGCTTCATCTGATCGCGGAAATCGCCAAGCGAGAACTCATTGTCCATCAGCTTGCGCTGCATTTCCTCAGCCGACTTCATATCAATGTTCTGCTGAACTTTTTCAATGAAGCTGAGCACGTCGCCCATGCCTAGAATGCGGTTAG
>JAYUSZ010000276.1:0-25422 GCA_043755435.1 Bryobacterales bacterium
AGGCGGAGGGTTGAAGGCCGGAAGCATTGTTGGTGGAACGGATGAATTAGGTTTTTCACCAGCCGGCGAAAAGATCCACGTGCATGACGTGCAGGCCACCATTTTGCATCTGCTGGGGATTGATCACACCAAGCTGACCTATCGTTTTCAGGGCCGCGATTTCCGGTTGACGGACGTCAGTGGGGAAGTGATTAAGAGTATGTTGGCTTAGCTGGACGAACAAGCGCAGCAGGGCATCGCGAACAGAAACGCAAATCTTTTTCAACTGGCGTTCCTTGTTTTATCGTCTGGGCTGCCAACCACGAACAGCCTGCTTTTAGGGCTCGCATTCACGGTTCTCAGTCGTGTTTGCAATTCAGATTCTATTCAGAACGCCAGAGGATTTAATTGCCTCGAGGACTCAATTTTTTGGGAAGTTGCTGGCCAGCAATTTGTCTTCCTGAATCAAGAGTCTCATAGGTTGTGAAGGTGCCGACTGATGCGTTTTTGCAAGCGGATGAAAAGAGGGCAGATTGAGTTGAGCAAGTGTTGGTGATGGCCAGTTTTCGGGATTGAAAAATGGGTCAATTGGGTTTGTTCTGTAAGTTCTATCAAAATCATTTCGACTGAGCAATCCGTTATATGTGGCCGCCAAAGTGGACACCGGAGCCTGGCAGCTCGCTTAGGTCGACCGAGTGATTTTGCGTGGAGTTGCCCTAGCTTGTGTCAGGCACCAGTATCCCCGTTTGGCTTGCGGTGTCTAGATTATCGAGAGATTCTTATTGGCAAACACTCACTTCAATGCGCCTCACTGAGATGTCCATCCCTTTTTCAACTAGCAATTAGTACTAAAATCGCACCGGTACACTGCTAGGATTTCTCCATACATGACTTGCAAAACTTCCCTATCTTGATCATTCCAAAGCTTTTGTCTTCGTATCGGTACCCCTGTACCATTCTTTTGGCTTAGTCACCCAAGGGTGATTGTGAGCCGAACAGAACATCCGTAGTATGTCAACAGACCAACAATTAGTCTCACTTTTCTCCGATTTAGGCGGCTGCCTGTTTTGTGCGCGGAGGAAGTGAAATCCATGCGTTGCAAATCGGCCCGAAGCGGAGTCATTTTATGAATTTTAGATCCTTGCGTTCCATACCAGCTGTGGTGCTATTCACCCTGGCAATCGCTCAAGTTCCGGGTCAAACTCCGACCGGGCTCACCCCACAAGTTAGCAGTCAGATACAGGCTCTGTTAGCAGACAAGGCGACATGGACGCCGGCGCAACGTAAGATGGAATCCTCCCTGATCTATACCAGCCGCACGGCATCAGGTCTGGCTCCCGCCACCGGTTTCAACGAGGCACTCCCGGTCTCAATGACTGTCCCTCTAGGTGAAGCAGGTACAGTCAAAATCGAAATCCGCGCCACGGTGGATGCGGCGCTGCTGAACCAGATTGCGCAGTTGGGCGGTGTGGTGGAAAGCTCGCTGCCACAATACCGTACTGTAGTGGCAACAATGCCACTGGTAAATGTGGAAACACTTGCTGGAAACGGAAATGTGTCCAGCATCATGCTGGCGCGCAACCCACAGAACAACGGACCCGTTGGTGGCATTCGCCCACCCTTCGCAGCGCGCACGGCGAAGGTTCGGTCGGCGCTGTCCAACGCGCTTGGCTCTAAAGGCGGATCTTCGTGGAATATGATTCCTCGTTTGGGAGTAGGGCTTCTTCCTGGCTTAGGTGGCACCGTGTCACAAGCGGTTGTGGCTCATGGAGCGAACATCGTTCAGAGCGCAGGCATCATTGGAACAGGTGTTAAGGTTTGCGTAATCTCAGACGGCGTCACCACCCTTCCGACACGTGTACTTGCTAATGAGCTTCCTCCGGTTCAGATTCTTCCAACGGGACAAGCAGGCTCGTCGGGCGACGAAGGCACTGCGATGTTGGAACTGGTAGCGGACATGGCACCTGGCGCATCTCTTGGTTTTTCGACAGGGATTGGCGGAAAAGCTCAAATGGCGCAAAATATCCTCAATCTTCGCAGCGTCCTGTCTTGCGACATCATTGTTGACGATCTTACTTACTTCGCCGAAAGCGCTTTTCAGGACGACGTCATTGCAAATGCGGTAAACACGGTAGTGGCGGCTGGAGCAATGTACTTCTCTTCAGCGGCTAACTCCGGCCATCTTACTGGCGGCCAATCTGGAACCTGGCAAGGCGACTTCTCTAATGGTGGAGCGGCTCCAGCTATTCTTGCTGACGGCGCCACCAGCACCGTGAATCTCTTTGCACCAGGACAACCTTTCAACACAGCCACAACCACTGCCTCAATCATCACCATGCATTGGGCTGACCCACTTGGGGCTTCTGGTAATGACTATGACTTCTGCGTTACCAATCCGGCGGGTACAGCTTTGGTGGGCTGCTCTACCACTAGACAAACCGGTACCCAAGATGCTTTTGAGGGCTTGTCCTGTTCCAGCTGCATCACCGCCGGTTCCCGCATCTATATAGTCAACTTTCTTGGCACCGCCGCGCCTCGTGCCTTGCGGTTGGACAGTAACCGCTCACGTCTTTCGATCGCCACCAACGGATCTACCTTCGGACACAACGCGACGTCCGGCGCTGTCACCGTGGCCTCAATCAGCAATGCATTTACGCCAATCAGTGGCCGTAAATTCCTTTCTACAGACACAATCGCCACTTACAGTTCCGATGGTCCAAGGAAGCTATTCTTGAACCCCACTCCGGCTACCACTTACATAACCGCAGGTTGCTCAACATTTGGTTGCGCCGGTGGCGGTGGAACTCTTCTGTCGAAGGTGGACATTGCGGCTGCCGATTGCAACTCCACAACAACTCCTGGATTCTCCACTTTCTGCGGCACTTCAGCTGCGGCTCCACAAGCAGCGGCTATTGCTGCGCTGATCAAATCCGCACCGGTTTCGCTGACCGGCCCGCAAATTCTTGCCAAGATGAAGGCAACGGCCATCGACAATATGGCTCCTGGCGTTGACGTGGATTCCGGGTCAGGTATCGTGATGGCAGACGCGGCAATCATGACCAGCGTCACTATCGGCAGCAACCAGCCAGGCGCTGTCTTCAACGTGAGTGGGGCTGGATGTGCTACGGGTTCTTACCCTACGCCTCAAACCCTTAGCGTTGTCCGCGGTGCTGCTTGTGTGTTCAGCACCTTGAGTCCAGTGGGAACGGGCCCTGGTACGCAGCGTGTGTTCAAGCAATGGACCGATGGCCCAACAACCAATCCGCGGACCATCGTGATTCCGGATCTGGCAGCCAGCTCCTTTGACATAGTCTTTGGGACTCAGTTCCAATTGACCACAGCAGCAGGTGCAGGAGGCACGGTAGCACCAGCTAGCGGTAACTTCTTCGATGCTGGCGCGGTGGTTCCTGTTGTGGGAACTCCGAACGCAGGATTTGCGTTCTCCAGTTGGACCGGACCTGTTGCCAACGCAGCCTTGGCTTCGACCACTGTAACGATGACCGCTCCTATATCGGTTACGGCTAACTTCGTTGCTGCTCCGACCACTTCCAATGTCACAATCAGCAGCACTCCAGCGGGCCAGACCTTCACCTCTGCAGGTGTTGGCTGCGCCCCAGGTACTTACACCACTCCGCAGACACTAACATTGACTCGCTTAGCAACTTGTGTATTGAGCACTCCGAGTCCAGTGCCGGCCGGCGTTGGTACCCAGCTTGTGTTCACCAACTGGACGGATGGTCCAACAACCAATCCGCGTACCATTGTAATTCCTGATGCGGCAACTGGCGCTTTTAACATTGTTTTCAAGACGCAGTTCCAATTGATCACCTCGGCCAGCGCTGGAGGGACAGTTTCGCCTGCTACCGGCGGCTTCTACGATGCAGGTACATTGGTGCCAGTTACCGGAACTCCTAACGCCGGATTTGTTTTCGCCAACTGGACAGGCCCTGTAGCTTCGCCAACATCTGCTTCTACCACGGTTACGATGGACGCACCTAAGACGATTGTGGCTAACTTCACGGGCGCACCTGTCGTAACAGATGCTTTCCAAGTTCGTTATGCTGCGAATCTCACATCGGGTGATTCGGTGATCAACATCACCAATACGGGGGCTAACGGAGCATCGCTCAACGGCCCTGGATTTGGTGGGGCAGCGGGCAACATATGCGTGAATGTGTATGCCTTTTCTCCTGATGAACAGTTAGTTTCCTGCTGTTCCTGCCTGATCACTCCCAACGGCTTGGTCTCGCTATCGGTGAACAACGACATGATAAGCAATACGCTAACCGGCGTGCGGCCTAACTCCGTAGTCATCAAACTCGTCAACACAGCAGCCACCCCGATCTTCACCGGAACAAACTGTACCAACAGTGCGGCCTTGGCCGGAGGGGCAACATTCCCACTGGCCGGTGGCATGCTGGCTTACGGAACCACTATCCATGCTGGTACAGTTGCGGGAACTTTCCCAACCACGGAAACCCCGTTCTCGAAAGCAACGCTCAGCCCTGCGGAATTGGCTAGCATCACCAACCGTTGTACCAATATCATCGGCAATGGCAGCACGTTCGGCATCTGCCGTTCCTGCCGAGTTGGTGGGTTGAACTCGGCTGGACAGTAAGTTGAATAGTTAGAAGTGAAAAAGGGCAACCGGAGAAATTCGGTTGCCTTTTTCCTGTGTGGAACTGATCTGGCGATCGGTTGACGCCAATCTGCAAGCCAAGGCGGGCGGTTATGTATTTCGTCGAGGGACCGAAGGGTAGCGGGCATCTCTTTTACCGCGAGGATGGGCTTGTCCGCAAACCAATTGCTGATGGGAAGAACTCGGTGGTTACGATTTCGTTGCGCTATGTTCATCCGTCTCCAGAAGCGGTAGAATTAGTTTATGATCGATTGAACTGCAAGAATATGTACCGAGTGGCTACAGTTTTGGCTATAGTGACCAGCGGGCAAGAGTACGAAGTTCAATAATTCGATTGTTCATGTGCCCGGGTGGCGAAATCGGCAGACGCAACGGACTTAAAATCCGTTATCCGCAAGGGTGTGCGGGTTCAAGTCCCGCCCCGGGCACCACTTCTTTAATAAACATGGCGGCCGCAGACCGAGCCTCGATTGTCGGATGATGCGAGACTCAATCCTGCCGCAGCGCTATCGCAGGATCGAGGCGTGCAGCCCGGCGTGCGGGCAGATATGCGGCACCAAAAGTAACCAATAGCAGCACCGTCACAGCTAAACTGAGAGTCAATGGATCATGCGGGGCTAGTCCAAAAAGTTGACTGGTGATCAGGCGCGAAGCTGCTACGGCTAACCCACTGCCCACCACTAATCCGCCTACCACTAACCATGAGGTTTCCCGAAGGATCATTCCGATGACGCGTCCTGGTTCTGCTCCCAACGCCATCCGAATTCCTATCTCGGCCCGTCGCCGCTCGACGCCGTAGGAGAGAACTCCGTAAAGCCCCACTGCTGCTAAAGCTAATGCCATAAGTCCAAACGCTGCGGCGAGGCGCGCCAGAATGCGATCCTGCGCCATGCGCTGCGATAGGCGGAGTTCCAACGACCCAGCTTGCGTGATTGGTAACGTTCCATCGATACGATTGATCGCCTGGCGTGCGCTGCTCAGCACTTGATCTGGATCGCCCGTTGTTCGAATCGTAAATACAATTTGCGGCGCATCTCCCAAGGGCTGCTTAAGCGGTACGAAATAGCGCGGGTCCACTTCTCCGCGGATTCGATGGGTTCGAATATTCCTTGTTATGCCAACAACTTCATGTGTTGTTTTTGTATCGCCGAAAATTGTGGTGATGTGCATTCCCAGCGGATTGCGGCCTTCAAAAAAGAGTTTGGCAAACGCTTCATTAATCACGCAAACTTTCAAGGAAGTTTCCTGATCGGTTTCGTTGATTTCCCTACCTGCGATCAAAGGCACTCCAACGGTACTGAAATATCCTGGGCCAACTTGATCCCATCGAGATCCTTGGTCGTTCTTGCCCTTTCGCTTATATCCTTCCACTTCGATCTCGTCGCCCGAATCGCTGCCTGAGAATAATCCATTTTCGGAGTAGCTGACAGCTTGCACTCTTGGTACCAAGCGAATTTGCTCAGCCAGTTTATCGAAAAGCTGTGGGCGGCGGGCCTGCTGATACCCACCTGTTTGGGCATCCACGCGGAGAACTAATAAACGTTCTCCGGCATATCCCAGGTCGACATGCTGAAGGTTGTAGAGTGTGCGGACCAGCAACCCTGCACCAACAAGCAGTGGAAGCGAAAGCGCCAGTTGTCCGGCTACCAACATCCTGCCCCATCGCAATTGAGAGGATGAACTGGTGGATGAGCGTCCCTCTCCTTTCAATCCAGCTCCTGGATTTGCGGCGGTACCAAGCCAGGCTGGTAGTAGCCCGAACACAATTGCAGCAATAAGGGTTGATGCGACGGTAAAGCCCAACACTCGAGGGTCTAAGGAAAAACTCATGTGGAACGATTGATCGGCTTCGGAAACAAGGCGCACTAAGACGCGTTGCAATAAATAGGCTACACCGAGTCCAGCGACGCCGCCTGCAGTTGCTAGAACGAGGCTTTCAGTCATCAATTGCCGGACCAAGCGTGAACGGCTGGCACCCAAGGATAGCCGCAGTTCCATTTCTTTACGGCGGGCTGCACCGCGCGCTAGTAGCAAATTCGCTACATTCGCACAGGAAATCAGCAGCACCATTCCGACTGCCGCCAACAGCAGTTGAAGCGGGTCTGCGAACCTGCCACGGAATTGTGATGCGCCGGCGGATGCTGGCCGCAGTTTTAGTTTCTGATCGAGAAACTCTCTACGGCTGGCCTCTGACACTACTGATCCGTAATGAGATTCCAACCCAGCTTTGAATACTGCATTGGCGCTGCCCTCCGCCTGCTGCATCGTCACTCCTGAACGAAGCCTTCCGAAAACATGGAGCCACATCACTTTTTCAGAAGTCTTATCGTGGAGCCAATCGCGGCCCGGCAACACTTCGGGCTGGGCACTGAGTGGTGCCCAAAGGTCGGGGTTTTGCGAACTTGTTTCACCATGGAAACCCTCTGGCGCGACTCCCACGATTGAAAGCACTGCCTTGCGAATAGTAATGCGCTTGCCCAGTACATCGGTGCGGCTGCTCAGGCGGTTTTTCCAAAAATTGTGACTCACCACTACCAACGGCGCTTTGGCGCGATCATCTTCGTTTGAAAAGGTGCGCCCCATCAAGGGAGAAACGCTCAACACTTGAAAATAGCTGCCGGAGACGAGTCTGCCTTTGGCTTCTTCCCATCCACCGCCATCAATTCGAATCTGCCAAGCATCGAGCGAGCTTTGCGATGCCATCATTCCTGCGAACCCTTGGGCATGATCGCGCAATTGCTCAAATTCATTATTGGTCAGCAAGGGCCGCTCCCCTGTTGAGGATCCGATGGAAACTCCGGAGGAATCGGGGTCGGATAGCATCACTAATTGTTCTGGCGCATTCACTGGCAACGACGAAAGGGAAACGGCATTCCACAGGCTGAAAATGGCAGTGTTGGCACCAATTCCAAGAGCCAGGGAGAGAATCGCCACGATGGCGAAACTGGGATTGCCAGCGAGGTTTCGAAGTGAATATTGGATATCTTGCATCAACACGTGATAGTGCTCCTTGGGTGCAATGAGAATTAAATCGCGGGCCGTCCGGAACCAAAGGGCCGACACGGCAAACCAACTACCTGCGCGGCGCGCATCGGCTAATTCCTCACGAAAAACATGGCGCATTTCGCCACCGTACTCATTTCGGAATGCGGCGGGATAGCAAAGCAGTAGCGTCCGAAAAATGGATTCCGATTGCATGCGCCTACTTTGAAACTAGTCCTGTACTGCGTGCTTGGGTTAGCATGGCTTGTAGCCGGTCTACTTCGGCAGCAGCTGCCCGACGACCAAATTTAGAAAGCCTGTAGTACCGGCGCCGCTCGTCTGTATTTTCGGGATCAGGGCTTTTTGCGAGCTCTTCAATCAACCCCTGTTCCAGCATTCGGCGAATGGCACTGTACAAAGTGCCAGCGCTTAGCTGCACCTTGCCGTCGGTGCGGGCGGCGACGTCCTGCATAATGGAATACCCATGTCGGTCACGATCGGCCAGGGCAATCAGGATATGGAAAACAGCGGTGGGGAGGGGAAGTAGAGCTTCAGGGTCCATCATGATCAACTCTACTCGGGTAAACTATACTTGTCAAGAGTATAGTTGTAAATGGAAGAGTTCATAAATGACCGGAACAAATCTGGGATTGAAATCGTCTAATGTTGTTAACCCGGTCTAGTCATGGCAGGCAACGCATCATTCAAAGAGTCCTTCAATGTGGCCATAGGGTCGCTTCGCGGAAGTAAGCTGCGAAGCTTCCTAACGCTACTGGGCATTATTCTTGCCACGGCAACGCTGATTGCAGTGATGAGCGTAATTCGCGGTATGGACGAATATATGGCGAAGAACATTACCGATTTGGGTGTAGAAGGGTATCGCGTGCGGCGCGTCGTGATGATTGGAAGTTGGGAGCCCAAGAAGTGGCTGATGATGCAGAAACGCAATCCCCAGTTGAGCCGGGACGAATTCGACTTTGTGAAAAGCCAGGCCAAACTTACTTCCGATCTTGGCATGGAAACAGGCAAGCAGTGTTCCGTGACGGCATCTGGAGACCGGATGCAGGAAGTGGAATTGCGCGGCGTCACCTCAAACATTGCGGCGATGAACAATACGCAGACTGAGCTGGGACGTTTTCTGACTGACAATGATGATGCCCGCCATCTTTCGGTGGCTTTCATTGGAAGCGAATTGAAGGATCGGTTTTTTGCGAATGTTGATCCGATTGGTAAAACCATCAATGTGGATGGACGTCCTTTTGAAGTGATTGGGGTTGCGAAACAGCAAGGGTCAGCCTTCGGACAATCGCGAGATAAGTTCCTGATGATTCCCATTGAAACTTACTTCAAAATGCACAGCGCCCGGCAAGGGTTGGGCTACACGGCCAAGGCGATGGACCGTCCTCACTTGGAGCAAGCGCAGGATGAGATGCGATCTTTGCTGCGTGCCTATCGGCACCTGGGGCCAGGTCAGGACGATACGTTCGGCATTTATTCTTCCGATTCCTTCGTCGCGTTGTGGGATCGGATGACTGGTGCTATTGCTGCAACCGCCCTGGCAGTTGTTAGCGTGTTCATGGTGGTGGGCGGCGTTGTGATTATGAACATCATGCTGGCTGTGGTGACGGAACGGACCATGGAAATTGGGGTTCGGAAATCGCTGGGTGCACGACGTCGTGACATTATGAATCAGTTTCTTGTTGAGTCTGCGGTGTTAAGCGGTATGGGTGGTTTGATTGGTGTATTCATTGCCTGGATCACTGCTATCGTTGTCCGCAACACCACCTCGGTGCCGATGTCCGTGCCTCCAACGGCCATCTTCGTCGGGGTGGCTCTTTCTTGTGTAGTAGGATTATTCTTTGGTATCTATCCGGCGCATCGGGCGGCGAAGTTGGATCCGATTGAAGCATTGCGGGCGGAACGATGAAGGCTCCTGGCAGCAGTCCATTTACTGCGGTTCTGTTTGGCGCCAAACTGGCGTTCGATACTATTCGTGGGCACAAACTGCGGTCGTTCTTGACGATCCTTGGTGTGATCATTGGCACCAGCACAGTAATTGGCGTGGGGTCCATTATTGCTGGATTGGATGGGGCCATTAGCGGACAGTTGCAATCGTTCGGGGCCGAGAACCTGATCATTGCCAAGTGGGATTCGCCATTGTCGTTCGGAGGCAGATCGCTGGAAGAGCGAACTCGCAAGCCACTCAGTTATGAAAATGCCCAGGCGATTGCAGAGCGGTGTCTTTCTGTGAAGCATGTTAGTCCTTATCTTTTCCCCAACTGGAACATGATTCACAAGGCGAAGTACAAAGCAATTGATTTATACCGTATGAATCTTGCGGGGACGGATGAAGGTTATTTGGGTTCCGGCGTTGAGATGATGGCTGGCCGGTTTTTTACGGATGCCGAAAGTTATCGCCGTGCGCCAGTGGTTGTGATTGGTGAAGACATCAACAAGGCCTGGTTCCAGAACGAGGACCCAATTGGGAAGTCAGTGGAAATTGATGGACATCAGTTTTCCGTGGTTGGTGTGATGAAGCGGTCGGCACAAACTTTGCCTGGGGAAGAGGATCTGCGGCTGTTTTTGCCTTATCATTCCATGCGGAAGTTGTTTCCAACATCGAAAGAGCACATGCTGATTGTGGTTCCAGAGAAGGGAAAGCAAGCTGCCGCATCGGATGAAATCAAAGCTGTGCTTCGGATTGAACGCCGAGTACCGTTCAGCAAGCCGGACAATTTCAGCGTGTCGACATCAGCGCAATTGATTGAACAGTTCCGCGGTGTGACGGGTATGATTGCCATTGTGATGGTGGTGCTGAGTTCCATTGGGCTGCTTGTGGGGGGAATTGGGGTGATGAACATCATGCTGGTATCAGTAACGGAGCGCACGCGGGAAATCGGCATTCGCAAGGCATTGGGGGCGCGGAAGGTGGATATCATTTTGCAGTTCCTGACGGAGGCGGTTAGTTTAACTGCTTTGGGTGGGATATTGGGAATCATGCTGGGGTGGATGATGAGCTTTGCGGCGAGGCTGGTGTTTCCAACATTGCCGACAGTGGTTCCGATGTGGGCGGTGGCTGCGGGGTTTTTAGTTTCGGTTGGTGTGGGGATTTTCTTTGGGATCTGGCCGGCGAATAAGGCGGCACAGTTGGATCCGGTGGAAGCGTTGCGGTACGAGTAGGTGCGTTAGCCTACGTTTACAGGGTAGCTATGATGCGAACAAATTCAATTGCGGGTGTCCCGAGGCGATAAGTAATATGTTGCCGAATGATTAGACCTTCCCGTAGTAACGTAGGCTGCTACGCTTGACCATCTAGCGATTAACATTCATGAATCGATTTCCTTACACCTTGAAGGCGAGGATTTTGCGGAACTCGGGTTGGCTGAGAATCCTACATATATTGGCCACTATGGAACTCGACGCCGTCGCCTGATCCGCAAGCTTCGATCCCTTTTCTGGAAATATATGCTAATCCGGAAAGATCCGCGACGGGTAACAATTGCATGCGCCAATCTGAGTTCCTGAATGATGTGGGGAATTGTTACCACCGTCCCGGATCTTTTCGGATCTTTTTCGGATCTTTTCCCGGATCTTTGCCGGATCTTTGTCTCCCGGATCTTTGTCCCCGGATCTTTCCGGATCTTTCACCTCCCGGATCTTTCTCCACTTCAACATTTCGGACGCGGAGAGCTTTGGCTGGTTCTTATGGTTGCCCAAAGGTTCCTGAAAACGGTATTGTAGTGAGTTACCCTATGGCAAAATTGACACCGATCACAGTCGCCCATGGCGACGGCATCGGGCCCGAAATCATGGAGGCCACCCTCCACATTCTGAAAGAAGCCGGTGCCCGCATTAAGATTGAAACCATTGAAATTGGCGAAAAGGTTTACCTGCGCGGGAACTCCACCGGCATAGAACCTGGTGCCTGGGAATCGTTGGAACGCACCAAGGTGTTTCTGAAGGCTCCTATCACAACGCCTCAAGGCGGCGGGTTCAAGAGCCTGAATGTAACCACTCGCAAGATGCTTGGGCTTTATGCCAACGTGCGGCCGTGCGTGGCTTACCACCCCTACGTTGACACGCTGCACCCTAGCATGGATGTGGTGATTGTCCGTGAGAACGAAGAAGATTGCTACGCTGGCATTGAGCACCGCCAGACCCAACAGGTGATGCAGTGCTTGAAGCTGATCAGCCACCCTGGTTGCGAGCGCATCGTCCGTTACGCTTTTGAATACGCCCGCCGCAACAACCGCAAGCGCGTTACCTGCTTCATGAAAGACAACATCATGAAGTTGACCGATGGCCTGTTCCACAAAGTCTTTGACGAAGTGGCGAAAGAATACAAGGACATTGAGAACGATCACTGGATCGTCGACATTGGCGCTGCAAAGCTGGCCGATACTCCGGAAGCGTTTGACGTTATTGTGATGCCGAATCTTTACGGCGACATTCTTTCCGACGTTGCGGCGCAGATTGCTGGTTCGGTTGGCTTGGCTGGTTCGGCGAACATTGGTTCGGGCGCAGCTATGTTTGAGGCGATTCATGGATCGGCTCCACGGCGAGCTGGGCAGAACCTGGCGAACCCGTCGGGCTTGCTGTTGGGTTCAGTGATGATGTTGCAGCACATTGATCAAAGCGACGTTGCGGAACTGGTTCACAACGCCTGGCTTTCGACTTTGGAAAGTGGCTATCACACTTACGACATTTACGCCGAAGGCAAGAGCAAGAAGAAAGTCGGCACCAAGGAATTTGCACAAGCGGTGGTGAAGCATCTGGGCAAGAAGCCTAAGAAGCTGAAGCCTGTGGCTTACAAATCGGCACCGAAGCAAAAAGTGAAGGCGCTTCTTGTTCCTAAGGCAGAAAAGAAGGACCTGGTTGGCGTGGACGTGTTCCTGGATTGGACTGGCGGCAATGGCCTGGACTTAGGTAAGAAGCTGGAAGCGGTGAAGGTAGGACTTGCTTTGCAAGGGATCTCCAACCGCGGAGTGAGCGTCTATCCGAAAGGCAACAGCAACACGCTGACCAGTGACCAATGGTGCTGCCGCTATATGGGCAAAGGTGTGATCCCTTATACAGCAATTGTGAAGTTGCTGAGCAAATTGGGTGCTGCTGGGTTTGATTTCATCAAGACTGAGCATCTTTACAACTTCGACGGGAAGCCCGGGTTCTCGTTAAGTCAGGGACAATAGCAACGGTGAATACCCCGCTGGTTTCTGTGATCATGGGGAGTAAGTCTGACTGGGAAACCATGCGGCATTCCGCGGAGATGCTGACGCAGTTTGGCGTTGCCCATGAATGCCGTGTTGTCTCTGCTCATCGAACTCCGGCAGCGATGGCGGAATACGCAGCATCAGCCGCTTCGCGTGGTTTGGAGGTGATTATTGCCGGAGCCGGCGGGGCGGCTCATCTTCCAGGCATGGTGGCGGCGCAAACGCTGGTGCCCGTTTTGGGTGTTCCAGTGGAAAGTCAGGCGCTTAAGGGGATGGATTCCTTGCTATCCATTGTCCAGATGCCAGGTGGCATTCCTGTTGGCACATTGGCCATCGGCAAGGCCGGGGCGATTAATGCTGCCCTTTTGGCGATTGCCATTTTAGCCAACAAACGACCGGAACTAAGAGAAAAACTGCAAGCCTTTCGCGCGGAGCAATCGGCGAAAGTAAAGGCTGATACGCTTCCATGAGTCTTGAACCGATTCTGCCTGGATCCACAATTGGAGTCTTAGGGAGCGGCCAACTGGGCCGCATGTTTACGATTGCGGCGCGTCGTATGGGTTATCGTGTCCATACGTTTTCGCCGGAGACGGACACCCCGACTGGTCAGGTAGCCGATGAGGAAGTCACCGCAGCCTATGAAGACTTGGATGCGGTGAAGAAGTTTGCCGAAGGTGTAAAGGTGGTGACCTTCGAGTTTGAAAATGTACCGGCTGATACGGCATCGGTTTGCGCTGAACATACCTTGGTGCGTCCGAACGGTACGGTTCTGCATATTACTCAGCATCGTCTGCGGGAAAAGCAGTTTCTGATGCGGAGCGGGTTTCCGCTGGTGCCGTTTCGGCGGGTGAGCACTACGGCTGAGCTGGAAGCGGCGGTGAGGGAAATTGGCGTTCCTGCAATTTTGAAGACTGCTGGATTCGGATACGATGGCAAGGGTCAAATGCGGGTGGATTCGCCGGAGGATGCCGCTGCAGCCTGGGCGGCCATTGGCAGACAGGAAGCGGTTTTGGAGAAGCGGCTGGATTTCCAGAAAGAGCTTTCGGTGGTGGCGGCACGGTCGGTACGGGGAGAGTTTGTCCACTACGGTGTTTTGGAAAACGATCACAGAAACAGCATACTGGACGTGACCATGGCCCCGGCGAATGTGAAGTCGAAAATCGCGCAAAGGGCCGTGGAGTTAGCGCGGGAAGTGATGCACGAGTTGGACGTGGTGGGCGTGCTATGTGTAGAGTTCTTCTTGAGTTGGGACGGTCAGCTACGAATTAACGAGTTGGCCCCGAGGCCCCACAACTCCGGGCATTTTTCTTTTGATGCTAGTGTGACCAGCCAATTCGAGCAGCAATTGCGGGCAGTTTGTGGGCTGCCGTTAGGTTCAACGGATTTGCTAAGGCCAGCAGCGATGGTGAATCTGCTGGGAGACTTGTGGGATGACGGAGAGCCGAATTGGGCAGCTGCGGCGGTATTCCCGAATGTAAAGATCCACGTTTACGGGAAGATGGAAGCTCGGCCTGGGCGAAAAATGGGACACTTGACGGCTTTAGCTTCGACGGGTGCGGCTGCGAAAGGAACGGTGATGGCTGCTCGCAATGCGATGCGCATCAGAGTTAGCGAAGACGATTAGTGGGACTGCCCAACTTTTTGAGTCGTTTGTTGGTTATCTGGCGCTGCTAATGGCTGTTTGGAATTTGAAACAGGGATGAGAATTTGGCTTCGCCCCGCACGTTTTGAGTAACTGAACTTTTCCTTGACTGGTTTCCAACTAGCAAAATTGCACCGGCAATATTCACAACGAACTGGTTTTGCTCCAAAGGCTAACTTGAGGTTGGTTGCGCCATCGGGCCGATAACGAGTGGTAGACCATTTTGTGAGGTCCATTTTATGGCAGCGAGGGCACTTGGCGAAAATCAAGTGGTCCATGCGCCAAACTCTAACGGTAGTTCGTTCATCGCAAGCGACACAGCGGGCTGGTTGATAGCCAAATAAATATCCGAACATTTCCCCGATTCCACGGACTTTGGAAACTCGAAATTTTGACGATCCGCACGACTCGCAACAATCAGCCATTTTGTTTAGTTCTATTCTGATTGTAACCATACAAACCTCTATTTCAAAGACAAAACTTATAGTAGTACTATGATTCTAAAGGAGGAAGTACTATAGGGCCTACCCATTGATACTACTACTACCCACATTTGTGGTTGATTTGACGTAATCTAAGGCGTAATTCGTAAACTCCAATTGTAGCCTAGTTGTTACGGTGGATTGCTGTTTCATTCGGAGGCCCTCAATAAATACCACCGGCATCAACTCACGAGTGGAGGACGTGATAAAAACTTCGTCCGCTTTTTCCAAATCCGGCAAATAAAGTGTTTGTTCTGAAAATGACACTCCATTCGCGGTGATAGCGTGAAGAAGGAGTTCTCTTGTGATGCCTGGTAGGCAGCCTGAACTGAGGGGAGGGGTGATTACTTGGTTGCCGAAGGCGGCAAAGATGTTGGCTGAAGTACATTCGCTGATTTCCCGGCGTTCGTTGAGCAGAACCACTTCATCGTAGCCCCGTTCATGGGCCCATTCATACCAGGCAAGATTTTGACACCATGAGGTGACCTTTGTACCGGCAAAGGGGGATGAGGCGTGACGGCCCTGCTCTACAATGCCAAGCCGGGCCGATTCGCCCCATTGGCGAAGGTCTGCGGTGAAGGCTATTAGTTCGAAGGGGCGAGTTAACCCGGGTCCTTCGAACATTCCTCCTTTGTTGCGCACAATCGCAAGGCGAAGAGTGGAGTTATAGGCGCTGTTTGCGTCCACAAGCTTTAGAAGCCGCTGGAGAAGCCAATCGGCGGAATCGGGCATTGGGACTCTAAGCAGTTTTGCGTCGCGTACAAGGCGATTCCAGTGTCGTTCAAAGGCAAATAGAACTCCGTCCCGGACACGAAACGTAGAGAAGACCCCCCAACCATTGAGGAAGCCAACCTGTCCGGCGGCGAGAAAGGGGTCGGCGGCCGGCTTGATCTTGTCGTTGTGAAGGACGAGAGCATGCATGGTTCTATTGTAGCCTCAGCGGAATCGCAAGCTGCTCTCCGGTTCTGGGGTTATTTTGCGGGCAGCGTAGACTCTTGGAATTTGCATATCTGTAGTCTAGGCCGTTCCGCTTAGGCGAACAATATACCGCTTTGGCTTTTGGCTTATGGGTTCCAGGAGGGAAATGGATCGACGCGGCCACGCTTTAGTTCCATTAACAGATCGGGGACGCGCTGACGGCGTCTTAGGAGCATTTCAAGAAGCTTTTCAAGGGCTTCGAGATCTCCGATTTCCAGCCAGGAGCGGGGAATTTGCTTCATGGCGGAATCGAGTACCTCCTCCGGGAAATGGCGGACCCGTTCGAGCCAGGGCTCAAATGCGTTGAGTCCTTTGACCTGATGGTAGATGGAGGGTCGGAAATAGAGTCCATTGAGGGGGGAATCCTGGAACGCCCAGCGGGGCCCATCAAAAAGATATCCGTGATCGATCATGTGGGCCAAGAACCCGGTCTTTGCCTCGGGCATTTCAGGTGTTGGGAGCCATTCCTGGAGGCGGGCGCGGAAGAAGATAGCTTGGCGGGCATCGGAGTTCCCGGCCCATTTGTCGAACACTAGAGCTCCGAGGAATTGTGAAAGATTGGCTACCTTTGAAAGCAGAACGTCTGGAAGGAAGTCATACACGGCTTGCTTGTTGGGGTCACCGGGGAAGGCGGAACCGAAATGGCAGCCTGGTTCGATTGGTTTGCGGCTTGATCCGAATTGGAAATGAACTTCGGGATTTTCGTCAAGGAATGCTTGTGTGATTTCGACTAAGGCAACTTGGGGCTGGGCAATTTCAAGGTAGCGAAGGATTGCTGAGGCGATCCACTCGTTGACTAATATGCGCCGGGTCTGAGGATTATTGGTAAATTTGACGATATAGAAAGCACTATCCGCTGCTTGAAGCAGATGAGCCTGGGCGCCACCGCGCATTTTTTTTATAAACCGGTGGGCTGTTACGGGCATGCGGAGGGCGTCCGAAGTTTTATCATATCGTTAGAGGACTCAATTAATAAATGGCCGAGGAAACAAAACCATCCACTGCCGCTGATAGCGGCGAGGCGAAAGCCAAAACTTCGGGTGATGAAATCGCTTTGGAGTTGATGAAGTTCATCGCAGTGACAACTGGATACGGGAAAGGAGTAGGTGCCACCGGTTTTGGCAAGGGAGGCACCAGAAGTGATGAGGGTTATGCAGAATCTTTGCTGGAACTTTTCCAGCGCTGCCGCAAAGCCGTGATTCAACCGATTCAATAACGAAAAAATGGCTGGCTCCTTAATAGGGTTCGCCAGCCATTTCTCATATTGTTTTTGGGACTGACTACTTTTTCTTAGCAGCTTTCTTTGTTGCTTTTCTTGCAGGCGACTTCTTGAGCGGGGCTTTTTTGGCTGCTGTCTTTTTCGCTAGAGCTTTCTTCGCCGGAACCTTCTTTGCAGAAGCCTTCTTCGCGGGAACCTTCTTCACAGAAACCTTTTTTGCAGGCGACTTCTTGATTTGAGGTTTTTTTGCTGGTGCAGTTCTAGTTGGAGCTCTTGCCGCTGCTTTCTTGCTTGGTTTCTTTAGTGCCTTTTTCTTAGGACTCTTTGCTAGTTGTTTTGAGCTTATTTTCTTTTCAGTTTTTGCAACCGCCTTTTTGGCGATTGGTTTGCTGGCCAATTCTATGGAGGGCGCAGGAGCCGCAATCACTATTCTTGGGGGATTCACGAACACAACAACAGGAGAAAGTGAATCGAGTTCGTCCTCGTGATCGTCGAGCCGATATTCGCCTATTTCAAACTCCACGTCTACCGTTTCGTCCTCAAAGGCGAAATCGTCAAAGTCTTCGTCTGACGCTAGAAAGCGTAAACGAGGTTCGAACATATTGAGGCCTCCTGTGGAGTGGTGGACATAGAGCGGTTATACGCGTTTTGCTGCTGGCCTATTTCCTGTCATAACGGCCGATGCTTTTCTGACAGGAGCTTTCGCTCTGACAGGAGCCTTGGCAGCTACAACGGCCGTCTTTCGGGCTGGTGCTGGCTTTGCTGAAACTGGAGCCGTGCGCTTGGCATATGCATTTCCGCGAGCGACACCGGGTGCCCGTGCTGGTGCTTTGGAGGCTACCCAACGGCCCCGGTAATAATAACCAGATGGCTTGGCGGCGGCGATAACAGGAACCGCCGGAACCACCACAAAATCACCGGGTTCCACATTGGACACAATCTGTGTATTGGCGGTTTCCAAGGCAGTGACGTTGGCGTTGTATCGCTTGGCGATCGAAGTTAAAGTATCTCCGTCTTCGGCGCGGTGCAGTCTCCAAGTTGCTCGTTTTTCGTCGGGGACATTTCGCAACGCTGTTGCTACCTGAATCCGCTTTCCTTTCGGAACGCGAATGGGATAGCCAGTGGGAACTTGATTCCCTATTAAGGAAGGGTTCAACTCTTTGATGTCGCCAATGCTGGCACTTGAGGCATCAGCTATTAAAGGAAGATGTGTAGTTGCGTCGGCAAGAACCGTATCGTATTCCAGTGCCGGATCGAATTCCACATCTTCAATCCCGTAATCTTTGGGGTTCTTCGCCATGATAGTCATAGCCAGAATAATAGGTACGTAGTTTGAAGTTTCAAGCGGGAGGACTCCACGCTTGCGCAGTTCCCAGATGTCGGCATAGCCAGTGCGGACGATTGCGCGGTCCACGTTTCCCGGTCCGCAATTGTAAGCGGCAATCGCTAAATACCAATCTCCGAACTGGTGGTAAAGATCACGTAGATGGCGAGCGGCGGCGCGGGTGGCCATTTCGGGATCCATCCTTTCGTCGGTGTAGGCGGTTTGCTTCAACCCGTATTCGTTTCCGCGGAACTTGACGAACTGCCACATGCCAACAGCTGCCATGTTGCTCATGGCGCGAGGAAGGAACCCAGATTCGGCTTGGGCAAGGTAAATCAATTCCTGCGGTACCCCTTCTTCATCCAAAATGCGGGAGATCATTGGCTTGTAACGGCCCATGCGCTTCAAACCAGCAACCAATGTTTTCTTGCCACGTTCCCCTGAGAAATAGTTGATGAAGCCGAGGACGGCGTCGGACATTTCTAATGGAAGTTGGCTGGTTGTGGCGGCGAGTTCGGCACTGACTTGATTCTTGATGCGAGGATCAATTGGGAAGGTGAGGGTGCGGATGTCGTCAATTGGAGCTTTGTCGAACTGAGGTTCCTGGTTAGAGGCTTCTTCGATGATTCCGTTTACATCAATGCGGTAGATGGCTTGAACCAGATCCTCAAATCGCTTGTCGAATGTAGGTTGGTTGCTTGGCTCATCGGAGGCGTTCAAAACCATATCCAACGCCTGATCGAAAAGCTTGCGAGCACCTTCCCGATCTCCTGCCTGGTACAGTTTCTTGCCTTCCTTCACCCGATCTTCAGCTCGCCGTAGACGTGCGTCGGCCTGGGTAGGACGGGGAGGAACCTGCGGAATTGCCAGGTTTGGAATCGATCCAGAATAAACTACTGGAGTTATGGCTGGCGGCGCTTCAACCGTAGCAGAGGCGCTGGCAGCTGCCGGAACTGGCGGAAGAAACGATGATCGAAATGACTTCGAACTTGGAGCAACCGTGGAGCAGCTATTCAGGCATGCAGCGACAGTAGCGATGCCAAGGCAATTCAGAGCGGTCCGAGAAAAAGTTCTCATCCATTCTCCTAGTGCAGGATTTTTAACAAAAGTACATTGCAACCACATGATGGTACTATAAGCGCGGCCAATGTTTCAACCAAGCTACAGTTCCCAAATGACTGCCCAACCTCAGTTTTATTATCGGCAATTCTACGGTATCCATATAGGGTAATCATCGCAGTTGGCTTACTGAGGAGGAATGACCTGTGGCTTAGGGATCGATTCATTCGCAACCATCCACATATAGGCTTCAACACTTGCATAGCCGCCATGAACCAATGGGGAGGCTTTTGCAAGCTTAACTGCTTCCTCTAACGGCATGTCTCGAAGGACCCAAAGTGCGGCGAAAGCAGGTGAATCCAGAAACGGCCCTTCAATGCGGAGAAGTCCTTGTTTTCGCAGAGTTTGAGTTGCCGTGCGTTCCGCAACAAGAATTTCAACCGGACCAGAATTTACCCAACTACTCGTTTTCTTAAAGAGGATGAAGGGCAGGCGTACCATTTCGTACTTTGCATTTGGATCGGTTTTGAGGCTTGCCGCCAGCGGTTCCCCGAAATTATTGGGGCCCCTCCAAAGGTGTAGATCCAGCGATAAACGCTTATTGATAATAGCCGGATCCTTGGCGGTCCACTCTGTGGCCTGTTCGAGGGATGAGCAGCGATAAGCCACGACACCTCGAGGTCCACCTGGAGTTAGGAAAGGTCCGGCTGCAAGCAAGTGTCCGGCCTTTGCCATGGACGTCATGTGGGCCAAGTGTCCTTGCTGAATTTTCTCGGCTTCCGCAGTTGGAATTTGTTTGCGGTCTGGGTGGCTGTTGAGGAAGCCGAAGCAGAAGTCCTCGGCAAAGGCAGAAACAGTGAAGAGCAGGAGGAGGATAAGCATGTGCAGATTCATTTTAACTACCTTGGCGTTATGCGGGGCCAGCGTGTCTCAATCCCTTGGGCGAGGATACCGGCCTGGAACGATGTGAGCTTCTTTGGATCACGACGAAAGGCTTTGGGTGAAGTATTTCCCTTTACGGCCGCCGCAGCCAAGCAACCTGCGGATTCGCCGATGTTCCATTCCACTGGATGAAGCCGATAGCACCCGTTGGTTATGTGGGTGACGCCAATATTCTTCGAAGCGGCGATTAGGTTTTCCACTCGACGAGGAAGTAGCGCGCCCAAGGGAATCTGGAAGGGCAGGGAACTTACATCTATATAATTGTTGCCACCGGAACTGGGGTGGAGGTCGATGCGATAGCTTCCAACGCCAACGGAATCAGGGAATTGTTCGGCAGTGACCTCTTCCAGTGTCTTGCCAGTCGCCTTCATGCGGACTTCGGCACTGACGTGATGCTCCACTACCGTAAATTCTGCCTGGATGCGGCGGGATTCCCTGATGTAGGGATACTTTGCTATGCCGTCCTCGGTGCCAGTTTGATCATGGCGAAGGCGCAGGCCCGGCCAACCTTGCTTTCCATCCGTTCGAGGTGCTTCGGTTTGCATCCAGTAGAGCAAAGACAAGCTCAACTGCTTGCCACGTTCAAGGTGGCGAGCGGCTTCGGCTTCACTTACTTCATGCAGATTGCCCAGCCAATAGTCATTTTGAGGCCAATTGACTAATGAAATATCACTGCCATAGGACCCTGGCTGGTGCATGCTGGCGGCGGCGATACGGCGATATAGCCAAAGGTTGAGTAATCCAGGGGTTACAGGGGCATTGGGCCTGGGATCAAATGTCACGGCGCGCGGGGCAAGCGTAATCGGGTTGCTCATGGACCAACTTAGTAACTTGCCTGGCCACGCTGGAGTCATCGCCGGAACGTAGTCGCGCCAAAATGCATATTCCTTCGGCTTGGGAATCGTATTGTCGCGGCCTTCCTGATAGTCGATGGCGAAACATACGGTGAATGCTTGAATATTGTTTGGTTGGGCGATTTCCGGGGCGTTTAGTTCGCCAGTGGTTTTGCGCGATTCAAAGCCGGTAACATATTCAGTTTTCGAAAGCGGCAGCAGGTCTCCTTGTTCCGTTGCATCGATGAATACAGGAGCTTCCAAAACCCGATCCTGTCCCGTGGCCAGACTTTTCACAATTACCGATGTGATCTTGTCGCCAGTAACATCGGCTCGAATTGGTTTGTGACGGAGAAGAACCGTCAACTGGCCACCTCCTATATATGGAGACAGCATCTGTTCCAAAACGGCAAGAGAAACGCGCGGTTCGTGGGTTAGCCTTGAAACGGAACCACCGCCGGGATTGAACCATTCGTTAGAGCGGACTTCGGGGAGAAGCTGAAAATTGCGACGGTAATATTGGCGGACTTCGGATCGGTATCGGCGGTAGAGTTGAGTTGCGCCAAACTGTTCCACCCACGGGTGCTCGTCTGGGGGGACGGCTTGTGAGGTTAGCTGGCCGCCTACCCAATCGGTTTCTTCGGTCATCACCACTTGCATGCCGTTGCGTAGCGCTGCAAGAGCTGCAGCGCACCCACCGACTCCGGCTCCAATGATGGCGACCTGCGTGCGAAGACCGCTGGATTGTGCGATTGCGGAGGGGAGCAGCAGCAGGCTGGTGGAGGTCTGTTGGATAAAAGTGCGGCGGTTGAGCATCAATTCAGTATCCTAGCAGGGTCCGGCGACTGTTAAGAGCCGGGAAGGAAATCAGTTTAGAACCATTCTAGATTCCGCGAATCCGGGAAATTAGCCGCGGAATCGTCTGTGTTATGATCGGAACCGTGAAAATCCGAATGTTTACTGCGCGAGCCTCCATGTGGACCTGGAAGCTCGACGTTACTATTATGGAACACGAGATTTCCCAGTGGCTCACGTTCAATAAAGACATTACAGTTCGGGAAATTCACCATGACCAGTTGTCCGGCTATTTTATGCCTCCGCAATTGGTGGTAACAATCTACTACACATGACGCGAGTTGTCGCTCGAAGTAGTTAGAACTTCAAATATGGACAAGCTGAAGCATGTCCTACAATGAAAGTTCGCATGTCAGAAAAAATCAACGAATACGTAAAGAAGCACGAATCCCGATTTCTGGACGAATTGAAGGATTTCCTGCGCATCCCCAGCATCAGCACGCTGCCTGAACATGATGCGGACGTCAGGCGAGCCGCTGAATTTACGGCGGCTAGTTTGCGCGCGGCAGACATGGAGAATGTGGAGGTGATCGCCACCGCGAAACATCCGCTGGTTTATGGCGACTGGCTGCACGCTCCGGGCAAGCCTACTGTGCTTTGCTATGGCCATTACGATGTGCAGCCGCCCGATCCGTTGGAATTGTGGGAGACTCCGCCGTTTGAACCAACGTTGCGCAATGGGAATATTTATGCCCGCGGCTCGGCAGATGATAAAGGGCAAATGTACATGCACGTGAAGGCGGTTGAAGCGCTGCGTGCTGTTCATGGAACTTTGCCAGTGAATGTGAAGTTTCTGGTGGAAGGCGAAGAAGAAGTTGGTGGGGCTTCCGTTGCGAAGTATGTGGAGGAAAACCCAGCCAAACTTAAAGCTGACGTTGCACTTGTTTCCGATACACATCTTTACGCCGAAGGGTTGCCGACTCTGTGTATTGGTTTGCGTGGTTTGGTTTACATGGAGATTGAGGCCACCGGTCCAATGCGCGACTTGCATTCCGGGTTGTACGGCGGAGCGGCTCCAAATGCGGTGTTTGGGTTGGTGGAACTGCTGTCGAAGCTGAAAGACGCGAACGGCCACATTCAAGTGCCTAGCATGTACGACGATGTTCAAGCCCCAGCCAAGGCGGAACTGGAGAGTTGGAAGTCGCTCCCGTTTAGCGAAGCTGCGTTTCTGGCGAAAGAAGTAGGATCCACGCAATTGACTGGTGAGCCGGGATTTTCTGTGATGGAGCGCACCTGGGCCCGACCAACACTGGAAGTTCATGGCATAGCAGGTGGATTCACTGGTGCTGGTGCCAAGACGGTGATCCCAGCCAAGGCCACGGCGAAAGTGAGCATTCGTTTGGTGCCGAATCAGAATCCGGACAAAGTTGTGGCTGCATTCAAGAAATATGTGGCTGAAGTTACGCCTGCTGGAATTCAAGTTGAAGTTCGTATGTTGAGTGCAGGCCCTGCGATTGTGGTGAATCCCGATTATAAGGCTATCTCAGTTGCGGCGGAGGCATTTGCCGATGTGATGGGAAAGCCTACCGTGTTCACTCGTTCCGGTGGGTCCATTCCGATTGTTGGAGACTTTGCGCGTCATCTTGGTATTCCAACGGTGTTAATGGGTTTTGGGCTCCCAGATGATGGGCTGCATTCGCCCAACGAAAAGTATAAACTGGCAAACTACTATGCGGGAATAAAAACAGTGGCTCACTTTTTTGAACTCTATGGGAAGTAGCGCACACGTGGAGCAACCTCCGGAATCGGCCGAGCAAAGTGCGAGCAGCACGAAGCTGGCCCGCGCCGCCGGGGCTGCGTCCATCGCCGTCTTTGCCAGCCGCATAACGGGCCTTTTACGGGAAATTGTTCTTACTCGTAAGTTCGGCGCCAGCATGGAATATGAAGCTTTCCTGCTGGGCTTCCGCATCCCTAACCTCACCCGAGATCTGTTCGCTGAAGGGGCCCTATCCTCAGCCTTTGTGCCGGTTTTCGTTGAGTACCTAACTACGAAAAACAAGGAAGAAGCCGCGCGGTTGGCGAACCTGGTGGCAACCGGCATCATGATCATTGTCGGAACTATTTGCCTGGCGGGAATTGCCGGCGCACCTTTGTTGGTGGAGGCTTCCGGATCAGGGTTTCACCAGGAACCGGGCAAGTTTGAAAAAGCTGTGGAGATGACCCGGATCATGAGCCCATTCCTTCTGCTTGTGTCCTTGGCGGCGCAAGCAATGGGAATTCTGAACGCCTTGAACATATATGCACTGCCGGCGTTTTCCTCCACTTTGTTTAATGTGGGGTCTGTTGCCACGGGGTTATTTCTCGGATTTGTTGTGAACGGTTTCTTAGGCATCTCCCACATAGAAGGAGTTGCTTGGGGCGTAGTTATTGGTGGTGCAATGCAATTGATGGTTCAAGTACCGAGTTTGGTTCGACACGGATTCATTTTCAAACCTGCGTTTGACTGGTCACATCCTGGGTTGCGTCGAATTCTTCGAACCATGGGTCCTGCCATCTTGGGAAATGCAGCGGTGCAGATTAATGTGTTCGTCAACAGCAATTTTGCTTCCCATATAGTGGACCCGCTGAGAGGCGCAAACGGTGCGGTCAGTTGGTTGAACTGTTCCTTTCGTTTCATGCAACTGCCATTGGGAGTATTTGGAGTAGCAATTGCGAGTGCAACACTGCCCGCAATATCGCGCGCTGCAGGGTTGGGTGACATGAATGAATTCCGGCGGACCTTAGGAAAGTCATTAGGTATGGTGCTGTTGCTGACCGTGCCTTCTTCGGTTGGTTTAGCGCTGTTAGGGCAATCGGTGGTTGGAGCAATTTACGAGGGCGGGAAGTTCAATCATTACGATACGCAACAGACCGCCTATGCCCTGAGTTTCTTCGCCATTGGGTTGGCTGCTTATTCTTGCTTGAAGGTTCTGACACCCGCATTTTATGCATTGAAAGATTCGCGAACTCCAATGTTTATCAGTCTTTTTTCAGTAGTGGTGAACTATGTGATCGCTTCGCAGATGAGTAAAGTTGTGGGTCATGCAGGGTTGGCGCTGTCCACCTCCGCCGTAGCCTTGACTGGGGCCATTGCGCAATACATCATCCTGCAACGAAGGCTGGGGGAGATTGGCGGAGCCGGTCTATTGGAAACTGCTTCAAAGGTGGTGGCGGGCTCTGGCGTAATGGCAATCACTGTTTGGGTTGCGGCAACCGGCTTGGGGTACCTTGTTCCGGTTGGGAAAATGTTGTATTGGTTAAATATTCTGGTAACGATTCCGTTGGGGGCGTTGGCCTAC
>JAYUSZ010000277.1:0-9424 GCA_043755435.1 Bryobacterales bacterium
TAACTAACCCTGTTCCGTAGAAGTAGCATTACACTTGGGGGCAGTCTGGGAAATTTTCCTGGGCTGCCCTTTTGTTATTTTCCAAACTGCTTTTCATAAAGTTCCACGTAGGGTGCAACCTTCGGAGGGTCGGCATTTTCGTTCTCGAGCGCTGGCAGCACCTCATTCCACCACGTATCGTAGACAGCGCTCATCTTCTCTACCATAGCTGGAAGCTGCGTTGATAAATTCTTCGTTTCCCCGGGATCGGCCTTCATATCGTATAACTCCCAGGCAGCCTCGCCTTCCCCTTGGTTCACCAAAGAATATTGAGTGCTACGCACGCGGCATTTGGAATACTTTGCATTGGCTGCGCCGCCCTTTGCCCAACGGCCCACATGCGAGAACAAATAGCGATCGGCCCAGGCTGCTTTTGGATTTTCGAGAATCGGCACCAGGCTCCGGCCATCCAGCTTTACCCCTGCCGGCAACTTAGCTCCTGCAATTTCGGTTAACGTTGGAAACAGGTCAATGTGAGCAGTCAGGTGATTCACGTCTTGAACAGCTAACGTCCCCGGCCATCGCAAGAAGCCAGCCGCACGGATTCCTCCTTCGTAAGGCCCGCCTTTCTGGCCGCGCATACCGGCATTATAGACTTTGGAGCCGGTTGCTGATCCATTGTCGTTCATGAAAATCAGCAACGTTTCGCGTTCAATTCCCCAAGTTTTCAAACTTTCCAATAGCCTGCCAATGTTGTCATCAATGTTCGTGATCATGCCATAGAATTTCTGAACATTTTCCGGCAGACCCTTGTCTTTGTACATTGCTACATATTTTTCGGGACAATCCAACGGCGCGTGCGGAGCATTGGGTGTGATGTATGCGAAAAACGGAGTTTTTGATTGCCGCACTCTGTCCATCCACTTCAGACTTTGGCCGAAAAACACATCGGTGCAGTAGCCTTCGGTCTTCTCAAATACGTTGTTGTGGAGGATGGTTGGGTTGAAGTACTTATTGCCCGGGGCATCGCTACACGTTCCCGCATAGTGCTGACCAATGCCGCCGCATCCATGGATGAACACTTCATCAAATCCGCGATTTCCCGGCTGGTAAGGAGCAGCGTCGCCCATATGCCATTTGCCGAAAATACCGGTTGTGTAGCCTGCCTGCTTCAAGACTTGAGCGATGGTGACGGATTTCAAGCTCATGCGTTCGCGCTCTAGAATAGTGTGGGTGATGCCGCTGCGAAACTCGTGGCGGCCGGTCATCAGGGCCGTACGCGTAGGCGAACAAGTGGGGCTGACATGATGATCTGTAAGCCGTGTGGCTTGGTCATGAATGCGGTCCATGTTCGGCGTCTTGATGTGCGGGTTGCCATGGCAGCCAAGGTCGGCATAGCCTTGGTCGTCAGTCAGGATCACGATAATGTTGGGGCGTCGCGCTTTCAGGGGCGCAGCATTGGCCAAAGGAGTAGCGGCCAGCAGTAGTTTTAGGCAATCTCGCCGGTTAAGGGTAGGCATCCCATCCAGACTACTGCATTTTGGCTTAGTTGGAAGAACCGTAGTAGCCCTGGCGGTGCGCAACATGTAAATCCGGCATTGCCTGTTGCGGCGCAACAATAACCTTAACGCGATGATACTTTCCATTTCTTACTTCCGTTGTTGGCGAATATCCAATTACGTATTCGCTCCGTAGTTCATTGCCAATCCGTTCACTCATCGCCGTCAAATCGGAAAGATCGGCGCGCAGATGAGTGCCGCCGGTGATTTCCGCCAGCTCATCCAGAACCAGAGGTCCATTGATATCTGCACTATCAAAAATTCCTATCGCATACACCTGCACATCGGCTTCCATCAGTAAATGGCGGATTTCCTGAAGATTTCTGCGGCTATGGTTATCTGCACCATCGGAGAAAATAACAATGGCCCGGCGCTTATGCTTCGCGGATTTCATCTGAGCAATTGCCAATTGAATGGCGTCGTACATGGAAGTTCGCCCAAATGGCCGGACTCGCGCGATGCGAGTGGAAAGGTCCGTGAAGTCATCGGAAAAAGGAACAGAGAGTTTCGCGCGATCGCCGAACTCAATCAAAAAGTGCTCATCAGCAGGAGATGCGGTTTTCAAAAAAGCATTGGTTGCCGCTACTGCTTGTTTCATTTTCAAACGCATGCTCCCGCTGCTATCAAACAGCACGCCAACGGAAATGGGGGAATCCTCTTTGGTAAGAGTCTTAATGGAATGCTCAATGTTTTCGTCAAAAAGGCGAAAATCTTTCAATTCAAGCTGCGTCACCGGCCGCCCCAGGATGGTGGTGACGTGGACGGGCACAAGGACAAACGGAACATTAACTGTAAGGTGAGGTGAGTGATCTTCGACGGAAATTGACGGACTGGGTGCGCGAAGTTTCAGGTTAGGTTTCTCAGCAGCCCAAATGGAGAAAGAGCAAGCGAGAACAGCCAGGAGTGCACACCAGGAGCGAAACATCTGAGCCTTCCTTCACCAGTAAAGAGAGCTCAGAATAACATGGGATCAGGGCTTTGATGCACCGCGTTGGTACTGTTACCAATGGATCGAAACTAGTTTTTTTCGTCTTCCGGAAAAACAGCGAAACCTTCACCGGGCGCGAATAAACCCTTAAACAACTTCAAGCGTTTGCGCAAGAAGCTGGTGCGAAGCTGCCTGGGGCCGGGCTCCACATCAATATCGCAACAAATGCCGTGTAGATAAAGCGTCAGCGTATCAATCAGGCTCTGCTTTGCATAATCCAGGCAAGGTTTCGACGTCTTTGAAAACTTCACGTCCTGGCTGGTCAATTCTTCTTTCAGTGCCCAACTGGATTCATCCACTTCGCCATGAGCCTCAGCAGTGAATTCCGTTGCGATCACATCTAAATACGAGTTCCATTCAGCCGGTTCCAATTTATCGGCCACCAGCGTGGCAATGGAGCGGTAGAAATGATAGTGGTAATCGGCCAATTCCTGATCTTTGATTCCAAAGGCCAGAACCATTTGTCCACCATCAGCCATGCGGGCCACTGCAACCTGTTTATTGGCGGCAGGCTTTTCCATGCTTACCAATTGATCGCCAGCATTCTTCTTCTTGGACTTCACCGCGGCCATTTCAAGGTATGGAACCAGGCAAATTAGAATACGAGGCAGACGGCTGGAAATTCCCGGAGGCAGGGCGGCAATTGGTTCCTCTAAATATTCCTTCAGATCATCTTCGCCCAAAGGCATAGCTGCGCAGAAGTAGGAAAAAGAGGTTCCAAGAGGAATGCTCTCGCTCCGAAACCTTCGCGCAAACTGATCCAGTTTCAGTTTAGAGAGTTGAGGTAAAACGGCCATTTCAAGAACCTTCATTCTATCAGTAGTGGGTAGTGCGAGGTAGCAGAAGAATTCGGGTGTCCCCAAACTTACCCCAAAATCCACCTCACAATTTGGCCATGCACGTCAGTTAACCGCTGCTCCCGGCCACCAGTTCGATAGGTCAGCTTTTCGTGGTCCAGTCCCAACAAATGCAGAATCGTTGCGTGGAAATCATGAATAGTAACGGTGTCTTTCACAATCTTGTTTCCCAAATCATCCGTCTCGCCGTATGTCACACCGCCCTTCACCCCAGCGCCAGCCATCCAAATCGTGAAGCAGTCCGGATGATGATCACGGCCGTCACCCTTCGGGCCGGAATCGGGAGTGCGTCCGAATTCGCTAGCCCACACAATCAACGTCTCGTCGAAGAGACCGCGCTGTTTCAAATCCTTCACCAACGCAGTTACAGCCTGATCGGTTACAAACGCATTCCGCTCATGTTCCTTGCGTAAGTTGGAATGCTGGTCCCATGTTCCGTTCATCCCAAACAAGTTTGGACAAGTTACCTCAACAAAACGAACTCCCGCTTCCAGCAACCGCCGTGCTCGCAAGCACTGCAGACCGTATAAGCGTTTCGGCTTGTCTTCGGAATCCAGCCCATACAACTTCTTAGTACCTTCGCTTTCCTTGGAAAGTTCCAACACATCAGGAACCAAGGATTGCATTCGATACGCCATTTCATAGTTGCTGATGGACGCTTCAATGGCACTGTCACTTTTCGCCACACCCAGAAAGCTTCTGTCCTGTTCCAGAAGTGCATCCAACTTTGCGCGCTGCACAGCATTGCTATCAGCTGGAGCAATGTTTTCCACCGGTGCACCTTCATCGCGAATCATGGTGGCTTGATGTGTAGCGGGAAGAAATCCATTGGAATAATTCTCAATCCCACCCGGAGGAATGGAAGCGTCACGCAACAACACATAGCCGGGAAGATTGCTATTCAAGGAACCCAGGCCATAGTTGATCCACGAACCCAGGCTGGGAAATCCTCCAATGTTACGCCCAGTGTGCAGGAAAATGTTGCCTCGCGCATGCAGTGGAAATTCAGATTTCATGGAACGAATAATTGCCAGATCGTCCACACAACCAGCAATGTGCGGGAACAGTTCACTTACTGGGGCACCGCATTGACCATACTGCTTAAAGCTCCACAGCGGCCCCAGCCAGCGGCGATTGGGTCCAGCAACATAGTTATCCAACTTCGCCGGTTTACCGTCCATTTCTGTGAGCTTCGGTTTAGGATCGAAACTTTCCATGTGCGAAACCCCACCCGGCATGAACAGAAACACAACTTTCTTTGCTTTAGGCTTGAAGTGGGTACCCGCGCCGGCTTCACTGGAAAGTAATGCAGAAAGCGCAGTATAGCCAAATCCGCTGGAAGCCATTTGCAGTGCCTGGCGGCGCGTAAGTGCTGTTTTCGAACCCGGGCAATGTGTCATTGGAAGTACAAGAACTCCTTTGAGTTTAGAAGAGTATGCGACAAGTGTTTCCAAACAGACAAGCCATCCTCACCGCCCGGACCCGTTCCTACCAACACCTGACGAAGAACATTGAACCGCATCGTCTCAGTATTCGCAGGGCGTCTACCCAAGGCAAAGCGGAAGAGGGCGTCGATGCGTTCCTGATCGGGAACGGCAAGGACGCGCCGCGCCAGCGCCTCAGCTTGTAAGATCACAAACGGGTCATTCAGCAGAGTAAGTGCCTGGGCCGGGACATTGGTTACATCACGCAAACCACGAGTCACCATCGGAGTAGGGGCGTCAAATGTCTCCAGAAACTTCGCTCCCTCCATCCGTGTAATTTTCGTATAGATGGATCGGCGTCCATTTCCATTCAACGGTCCCGCGAACAGCCTTCTATAGTCTTTGGCTTCCTCCCGCGGTGGGTCAATACTTTTACCATAAAGTTCTTCCCGTAATTCCCCCGATGCCGCAAGCATGCTGTCGCGCAAAGATTCTGCAGCCAGACGACGCAAAGGGTAATGGTGAAGCAGCGTATTCTGGGGATCCACTTCCAGTGCGCGAGCTTCCGTATCGCCGGATTGTTGGAAAGTCTCAGACAGAACCATGGTCCGGATAAGCTTTTTCACCGACCAACCTTGTTGCATGAACTCAATGGCCAGGGAATCCAGCAATTCGGGATGCGAAGGTTTTTCTCCAAGGGTACCGAAGTTATCCACGGTGGAAACAATACCCCGGCCAAACACTTGATGCCAAATTCGGTTCACCATCAAACGTGCCGTTAACGGATTCGACGGGTCGGCAATACGTTCAGCCAATTCCAGCCTGCCGCTGCCTTTTGAGGAAAAAGGTTGTTCCCCAAGAATGCGGCTCAGCAATCGACGAGGCACCACGGAGCCAAACGATTTGGGATCGCCACTGCGGAATACTGGTGTATCATGTCCCGGGCCTGCATCAGCCATGCCATCCACTACGCGCGGTTCCTTTAAGGTTGCCGCAACCCGGCGGTACTCCTCAATGAGTTTCGTCAGGGCAGGTGCAGCGTTCGATTCATTTGAAACCAACTTTGCGCGCAACATCCAATCCAGCCAAACCACATCCTGAACGGTTGACGTATTCAAAGCCCAACGCTCAATAACAGACTGAAGATGGGAAACATAGCGGTCTGCTAGCCGCTTTTGATTCAAAGGCGGCGCGCCGGTAAACAGCGGTAGCATGTGGTCCAATTCCTCTTTCGGCGATTCAGCCACATCGTGCAACACAGCTTGCTGAAATCCAAAATAGGAGGCCGGTTCTTCCATCCACTTCATCTGATCTGCTTTCACCATACCTGGACGGTCGGGCAATCGCGGATTATCAAACCGAGTTACTAACTCAAGAAACACCGGCAGAGTTTCCTGCTTGGAAAACGTATCCAGTTTCATCCATTCTGGCCGGTCGTTTTCCAGAAGTTTGTAATTTTCACCGATGGCACAATTGTCAATCACTGTTCGCCGAGCACCCAAGCGGCCGCCCAAAGCTTTGATACTTACAAATTTCTTGTTCTTTGGAAGTGCGATGGATCTAAGCGCGCCGTTCAAACGATTGGAATCGAGAAAGGAATAGTAACCAGCAGAATAAATTCCCAGAATCGCTTTGTCTGCTTCGCTTGCAATCGCAAAGTCGCCGGCACTGCTGGCCCCATCGCGCAACCCCATCCCTGTGGCTGTCCAACCATCAAGCGGCTGAAAATTCTTCCGGTTGAATTCGGCTCGAAGTGCTGCCTGGTTTCGGTAGCTCTCGGCGAGTTGCTGAAACGCCCAAGGGAAATACTCGTCCAAGCCAGCTGTTTCACATTGCAACTGCTGAAGCAGGTAGCCTGGGTCATGCATGCCTTGCGCTTTAGGCAAAGTCGCTAACTTATCTGAAACCGTTGGTAGTTCACGCTTCCATAGCTGCGCCAGCTCCTGACGAATCCTTGCCTTGATCCCACGCAGTCTGGCAATTGCGCTCGAGTTCGTAGAGGACGCATCAATGGTTTGCGATACCTGCCTGCTGCTATTAAGGATCCCGTACAGGCCGTAATAATCCACCGTCGGAATCGGATCCAACTTGTGATCATGGCAGCGGGCGCAGGAAACTGTCATGCCTTGGAAGGTCTTCGTAAGAGTGTCAATCTGGTTGTCTACCACATCGGTAGCTAGCTCTCTGAACTGGATGCAATCGTCGTGGCCAGCTTCTCCTAGGCGGTAGAACGCTGTTCCGATGACGGATTCATTAATCTGTTCTGCTTCATTCATGCGAGGCTGCTTCAGTAAGTCACCGGCAACATGCTCGCGGATCAACTGATCATAAGGTAGGTCCGCATTGAAAGCACGGATCACGTAATCCCGATACCGCCACGCACCGGAAATTTCATAATTCCATTCATAGCCGCGAGTCTCAGCATAGCGGACAATATCTAACCAATAGCGCGCCCAGTGCTCACCGAATCGAGATGAGGCCAGCAGACGGTCCACTTCTTTTTCATACTGCCCCTTCCCGGCTTTTTCAAATCGCTCAACTTCTTCCGCCGTCGGAGGTAATCCAGTAAGTACGTAACTCAACCGGCGGAGCATTGTGCGGCGATTGGCTGGCGGTGCAGCGGATAGATTCTTGCGCTGTAACTCAGCGCGGATGAACTGATCAATGGATCGACGCTGAGAACTCGCCACTGGTTGAAATGCCCAATGCTGTTTCACTTGCTGTGCGTACTTATCAGGTACAGGCAAGGACACAATGCTTTTAGGCCAAGCAGCACCCTGACGAATCCAATCGCCAATAGCGGCGATGTCGCCATCCTTTAACTTGCCCCCCACCGGCATTTTCAAATCCCGATGCTGAATCGCCTTGAACAGCAGGCTGTCCTCAGGCTTACCAGGAACAATAGCCGGTCCACGTTGTCCACCAAGCAAAAGAGCTTCACGCGAATCTACACGAAGACTGGCAAATTGTTTTTCAGCGGAATGGCACGCGTAACAATTGCGGGCAAGTACTGGCCGAATGTTGGTCTCAAAAAAGTCCGGACTCTGCGCCATGCAGGCGGAGAACGCCAAGACTAGCCAACAAAGGCTCGGGCGGCCTCGTGGCATGCAAATCTTCACCGCTGGCCCTGGTCGGTTCTGTCGGCGAATACTAAGGAAAAACATTGCAGTTATTATCATCCCAAAAACGGCAACTGGAAGCCGTAATGGCACCCCAGAACTTCTTCACGGGAATTGTAGCAACGTCCCGGATTCGCAGGCCGCCCACACTCTAGTTTCCCAAGCTATGCTAAACAAGTGAGTTCAGACTCCAGGCGCTCACCTTCAGATAACTATCGACTCCACGTGTGTATGGGAGTTGCTCTTTGACGATCAGTCCACTGCCGTTTTTGGATCATACCTAGTGTAGTGTCCCCGATATAGCTATACATAGAGTCCCCGACTATGGTATAAGGGTGGGCATGGGAAGAAACGCCGTGAGTTTGGAGCTGTCAGCATCCGAAGTGGCGCAACTCAATGGGTGGCAGTCCGCGCATGGCACGGCGCAGCAAGTCGCGTTGCGCTGCCGTTTGGTGCTGGCGGCAGTTGCTGGCAAGCAGGACGGGGAGATTGCAGCCGCCTTTGGCGTAAGCCGGCACACGGCTTCGCTATGGCGTCGTCGAGTGCATGAGAAGGGGATCGGGGCGGTGTGGGAGATCGCCAAAGGCCGTGGACGCAAGCCGCAGTTGGACCAGGCCCGACGGGACGCGATTATCGCCGCGACCCTGGAAACGAAGCCCGCGGGAGCCACCCATTGGAGTTGTCGCGACATGGCCGATGCCCAGGGCGTGAGTAAGAACACAGTGAACCGACTGTGGCAATTGCATAATCTCAAACCACATCTGAGTCAAACCTTTAAGCTGTCGCGGGATCCAAAGTTTGTGGAGAAACTCACCGACGTCGTGGGGTTGTATCTGAACCCTCCCGAGAAAGTGCTCGTGCTATGCGTCGATGAAAAGAGTCAGATTCAGGCGCTCGATCGGACCCAGCCGGGATTGCCGATGAAAAAGGGCCGATGCGGCACCATGACGCATGACTACAAGCGCAACGGCACCACGACCTTATTCGCGGCCATGAGTGTATTGGACGGCAAGGTTGTCGGCCAATGCCAGCCGCGGCATCGGCATCAGGAGTTTTTGAAGTTCCTCCGGCTTCTGGACCGGGAGTTCCCTGGCAAGCGCGAACTCCATCTGATCCTGGACAATTACGGAACCCACAAGACTGCAGAAGTGCAAGCCTGGTTAAAGAAGCATCGGCGCTTTGTTCCGCATTTCATACCCACCAGTTCCAGTTGGCTCAACCTCGTCGAAAGATGGTTCGGAGCGCTAACACAAAAAGCCCTGCGGCGCGGAATATTCCTCAGCGTCTCAGACCTACAGGAAGCAATTCAATCCTTCCTGGATACCTGGAACGCCAATCCCAAACCATTCGTCTGGACCGCCAGGCTTGAGGACATTCTTGAAAAACTTGCACGAGCGCGGACCAAACTTGAATCGATTCAGCCCGGTTCCACCCTCCCCCGTCGCCGTCAAAAACGTGAAGAATAAATATGCGCAGTTATTTCGGGGACACTACACTA
>JAYUSZ010000278.1:0-9420 GCA_043755435.1 Bryobacterales bacterium
GAATCGCAATGGCGTCCTATGCTTCTGAAGCGCCTCTATCCTTACTTGGATTTTACTCGCAACCAGTCCACGGAAATACTCAAGAGCTACTTTGGCGCAATCGATGAAGACCTTGCGTCGCCTGTCTTCTCACATCGCCCTCGTTGGAATGGAACGGCTCAAAGCATGGCGTTTCTCTCGGGCTCATTTCAAGCTAGAGTCGCTGCTACAAATCCAGAAGAGCAAATTATGAAAAAGTGGGGAGATCAACTTGCCCCACTGGGAATGTTCAATAGGGCGCAATTCCTGGAGGCAAGGACCTTGATGCCCGGGTACTTACTTTCCAGTCAAGGCGATCGCATGCTGATGGCCCATTCGGTGGAAGGCCGCTATCCTTTCCTGGATCATCGCGTGATTGAATTCGCCAACACGCTTCCTCCTTATTTGAAAATGCGCGTTCTAAATGAAAAGTACCTTCTCAAGAAAGTTGCCGGCGGGCGATTGCCGGATGAAATTCTGGCTAGAAAGAAGCAGCCCTATCAGGCGCCAGCTGCTGCGTCCTTCTTTGGCCCCGATACCCCAGAGTATGTTGGTGAACTGATGTCCGATCAGAAATTAGAAGAGTTTGGCTATTTCAGTACTAGTAAGGTGAAGCTGTTGACGCAAAAAGTTCGGGAATCGATTGCAAGCGGAAGGCCTATCAGTAATCGGGACAATACATCATGGTTAGCAGTACTATCCACTCAAATGTGGCATTACACTTTCCAGGTTTTACGTCGATACTGTTAACATGTCTGAAATTCCAGGTGCGCAAGTTCGCGAGAATCTTCGCGCCTATGTTCTGCAGAATTTCCTCTTCTCTGATGACCCGGCACTCCTAGACGACAATTCCTCTTTTCGTGACAGCCGCACCATCGATTCCATGGGCATGGTTGAGCTAATCGGCCATATGGAGGAGAAGTACAGTATCAAAGTTCTTGACGAAGATATGGTTCCTGAGAAGTTGGATTCCATAGACCGGTTGGTGGCATTTGTTATCCAAAAGAACGGAGTCCACTCAGCGTGAATCCCCCTGAGCACCTTTGTATGTTGTTGATGCAATCCGTGGTGCGCGATCCTGATGCAGATGCAATTGTTCAATGTAAGGATTCAGTGCGTCGAGGATTCTCCTATCAGAAGCTCTGGAACTCAGTGTGCAGCGCTGCAGCTTTACTTCGAGGGATGGGAGTTGCTGCGGGGCATCGGGTGGCTTTGGTGATGGGGAATTCTCCTGAATATGTTGCGGCGTATTATGGTGCGTTGGCATGCGGAGCTGTGGTGGTTCCTTTGAACACCGAATCGAAAGCCAAGGATTTGGAGAACTGGATTGGGCACTGCGAGGCTTGTGTTGTTTGGATCGATGCGAATCACCCAGAGCGAATCCTGTTGACTAAAATGCTGAAGCAGAAGGCCGCCGTTATGCCAGTGGATGAATCTTGTTTTGAACAAGGCCCTTTCGATCAAGTAGAGTTCAATTTTCCGCCACCTGGCTTGGCCTCAATTGTCTACACTTCGGGAACTACTGGACATCCCAAAGGGGTGATGTTGAGTCATGCAAACCTAATCAGCAATGCACTCGCGATTAACCAGTATCTGAGATTGAGTCCATCTGATCGCACTTTGGATCTGCTTCCATTTTTCTATTCTTATGGGAACTCTGTACTCCACACGCATCTGATTGCGGGTGCCTGTTTGGTCCTAGGCGGAAGCCTGATGTATCCAGAGCAGGTTTTGCAGATCATGTTGACGGAATCGGTAACTGGGTTTCCTGGGATTCCATGGATGTTCTCAACGCTGATGAATCGAACGCGTTTTGACGGCACGCAATTGCCGGCCATCCGCTATTTCACGCAGGCCGGCGCAGCCATGGCTCCCAAGGAGATCGGTAAGGTTACAGACGCCTTTCCCGATGCGAAGTTTTTTGTTATGTACGGGCAGACGGAGGCTACCGCGAGGTTAACTTACCTACCCCCTCAGCAACTGCCCTTGCGGAGTGGATCGGTTGGGCTACCTGTTGACGATGTGAAAATTGAAGTACGGGACGCAGAGGGGCGAATTTTGCAATCGGGTGAAGTCGGCGAGGTGTTTGCCAGTGGGCCGAACATCATGCAGGGTTACTGGAAAGGCAGTCTAGCAACAACCGCTGTGATCCACTCGGATGAACGTGGACGATGGCTTGCCACGGGAGACTTAGGGTATCAGGACAAAGACGGCTATCTGTATCTGGTAGGGCGGAACTCGGAGATCATCAAAACACGTGGGCATCGAATTTGCCCACAAGAGATCGAAGAGTCGCTATCTGAATTAAAAGGAGTAGAAGAGGTGGCGGCGTTGGGAATTTCTGATGCCATGCTTGGAGAGGCGATCAAAGTTGTGATTGTCCGCAGCGAAGAATCCACACTAAGCGAGCGAGACGTTTTGGCCTATTGCAAGCAGAACCTAAGCTCCTACAAGATCCCTAAGTTCGTGGAGTTTGTTTTGACGATTCCAAAAACTGCGAGTGGCAAAGTTCTTCGGAGGCAGCTGTGAAGCGATTTGAAACCGAAGTACTGGCCTTCAATCTCCAAGCTTCGATGGAATTGATTGGCCAGCGTCTTCGTGAATATCTGCGCACTCCGTTGAACCGCCGAGGCTTGGTGGTGGCCATTTCCGGAGGAATTGACAGTTCTGTTTGCGCTGCTCTGGCAGTGCAAGCAATAGGGGCAACCCGCGTGTTTGGCCTGATGCTTCCTGAGGACGAAAGTTCTGCATCAAGTTTGGAAAACGGAAAGGTGTTGGCGGAACACCTCGGCATTCCATATCAAGTTGTGAATATTACGCCCATTCTCAAGGCATGCGATGCCTACAAGGATCGTGACAACGCGATTCGATCGCTGTTTCCAAATTACGGTGCCGGCTGGAAAAATAAGATCGCAATCACTGGGGGAATGGAAGGGCGTTACAACGTTTTTGATTTAGTGGTTGAGTCTCCTACTGGCGAAAGTATGAAGGTGCGTTTAGGCCCAAAGGAATATTTACGAATTGTGGCTGCGACTAACTTCAAGCAGAGAGTCCGCAAAATGCTGGAATACAGTCACGCTGACCGTCTGCATTACGCTGTAGTGGGAACGCCCAACCGGTTGGAATATGATCAAGGGTTTTTTGTTAAGAATGGAGATGGTGCCGCGGATGTGAAGCCCATTGCGCATCTTTATAAAAGTCAGGTTTATTTGCTGGCCAAGCACTTGAAACTTCCCGAAGTAATTTGCAACGCGATTCCGACTACTGATACTTATAGCCTTGCGCAGGGTCAGGATGAGTTCTACTTCGCCTTGCCTTATGCGCAAATGGATAGGGCTTTGTGGGCTTTGAACAATGGGATACCAGCACAGGAATTGGCGGTCGATTTGAAAATACAGGAACAGCAGGCTGAGCGGATCTACGAAGACATTCGGGTGAAGCGCGCTGCAACCCGTTATCTGCACGCGAAGCCGCTACTTGTTGAGCCCGTGGAACTCTCTGAAGTATGAGTTACGAATCAGGATTTTTCAAAAATCGAAGAGGCAAACGGCTGTTCTTTGCACTGGAAGGAGAGGCAGGAAACCCTGTCTGGATTTTTGTTGGAGCCACGCTGGAAGAGAAAATTGTCTCACACGGTGTGGTGCACCAATTCGCCCGTAGACTCGTTGCTGAAGGCTTCGCTGTTCTGCGTTTTGATGGCGAAGGAGAAGGTGATAGCGAGGGCGAGTCTGCTGAAACAGGCTTGGTGGAATGGACGCAGGATACTGTGGATGCTGTTGTGTTCTTGCGGGAACGTGGAGTAGAAAGAGTTTCTTTGTTTGGCTGCCGATTAGGAGCGGGTGTAGCCGCCATGGCTGCTACTGAAATCAGCGTCGAGACATTGCTACTGTGGTGCCCAGTTACAGACGGATCGGCTTATCTGCAGGAACTTTTCCGGTACAACATAGTTGCTCAACTTTCAGCGTTTCAAAAAGTGGTTACGAACAGAGATGAGATGGTGGAACGTATCCAAAACGGCGGAACGGTGAATGTGCTCGGCTGGGAGATTGGTGCGCGCTTTTATGAATCGGTCCACGCTTTTCGGCTTGAAGACACTCTGGCGAATTGCCGCTGTGCAGAAAAGCCTTTGATAATGACACGCGCCAACAGCCTGGCCTTTTGGCATGAGCCAAGGTTTGTCGATTATCAACAAAGCGCATTGACAGAAGCCAGCTTGGAGAGTCTTGAGTCAAAACGCCATGACGGATGAGATTTTTAAATGCTGCTCAGCCCCCGGGATAACCCTTCGCGGCATTCTTACGATTCCCGAAAGTGTCACCGGAGCACCGCTGTTACTTCTCCCTGCTGGATTGAAGTACCGGGTAGGTCCCGGTCGTCTTTACGTCTACTTAGCAAGGTGGTTTGCTGAACGCGGACACCCGGTGCTGCGCTTCGATCCGCAGGGAATGGGGGAAAGCGACGATTCTCTTGAATGCGGCAAGACCTCAGATTTGTGGAACACCATTGAACACGGGCGATTTGTTGCGGACGGAATACAAGCTGGACTTGCTTTACTTGCAAGATTTTCGGCCGGCAAGTTCTATATTAGTGGTTTGTGCGGCGGGGCAATCACTGCTCAACTTGTGGCGGAACTTGTGCCTGAAAAAATTGCCGGTGTAGTTAGCTTAAACACTGCGGCGGCTCTTTCTAAATGGAAGACAGTGGGGAGTGTTGAGGCAAGGCACAACTTACGAGAGTACACAAAAAAATTGAACTCACCGGAATCCTGGAAAAGAATGCTTGGAGGGGAAAGCAGCTACGAAACAGTTTGGGCGTCACTAATTGGCGGCGTTCGCAGACTGGCCGGTCCCTCTGATCTCGACGCCAAACGAAAGCAGTTAGGATTGAATCCTCTGTTTACGATTAGTCTGACAAGTTTGTTGGAACACGGGGTACCGCAACTTTTTCTTTTTTCAGAAAACGATTCACAGTGGCCTCAGTTTCAGGAATTGATTCTGGCCCACGAATTGAATGGCTTGATGGACGGGCCCAGTCACAGAATCAAAGTGATCCCTTACGCGAATCACGAACTTCATTTGCCAGAGTGGCGGCAGGCCGCTTGCAAGGAAATCGCAGCGTGGCTGGACAGCCAACCAACTGCCGTTACTTCACTTCCTTAATCCAAAGATTGCGAAACTGCACAATGCTGAATTGATCGTGCAATTGCAGACCAACAGGTCCGCGAACAGGCCGCTTTAGATCACAGGCTACGTCGGACACCATTACTCCATTCAGCTTGACGCGGATTGTTGCCGTGCGCACTTCAATATCGAAAGTGTTCCAATCGTCCTCTTTCATGGCTTCAGTTGGTGCCCTGTTGAATGTGTACACGCTGCCGGTGGTAGTTACGTCCGGGTAGCGGTCGTTGATTTGGATTTCGTAGCCAAGTTTGGATGGCGTCTTTTTGAAATCCGGTGGTTCCGAAATCCCGAATTCACCACGGGAAGGATCGCGCAAGGAGATGCCGCTATTGCCCGCAGTCTTAGTCCAGAACTCGGCGTGCAGATCGAAGTTGCCAAAGTCGGCGGTTGTGTAAAGCCACGCTTGACGATCAAGCCAGGATTGAAATTCCTGCGCCGTGGAAAACTTTCCGCCGGGGGCCAGCATTTTGCGATCCCATACACGTTGGCCAGTAAGAGTGCCGTCAGCAAGCACCTTCCACTGGCCATCGCCTCGATTTTCCCAACCATCCAGGTTCTTGTTATTGAACAGCAGTTTCCATCCCGCAGGAGGCTGTTTTGGTTGACTGAAGGCGATTGCCGACGAAACGGCAAGAAGGATCAAAAAGCGCATTCTTATAGAGTACTCCGTTATGCGTGTGAACTGGTGTTTCAAAAAAACAGGGACCCCTCTTCTGAGTGGCCCCTTGTTTTTGTTACTAAAGAACAACAACTAGAACATGAACGTTGCTGCTAACTGCACAATACGTCTGCCCTGCTTTAGCGTGGTGTATCCGAACAGTGGCGTGTTCATTGCACCGGTTGTTCCGTTGAAGCCCAGGTTCAGGTTTCCGCCATTGAACGAAAACAGCGGATGGTTCATGAAGTTATATGCGTTTGCCCGGAATTGCAACTTCTTCCGTTCAGACATGTTGAAGTTCTTGAACAATCCCAGATCGGAGTTGAAGAAAGCCGGCCCATAGATTGCAGGCAGCGTGGTTGGTCCATTCTGTCCTACCTCTGTCGGGTAAGCGAAGCAGGCGTTGTTGATGTACTGCTGTTTCACCAGATTCTTTCGAGGATCACAGGTGAGGATAGGGTTCAACTGGATGTTCGGCGTTCCCAGCAGTGTGGTGTTGCTGATGTTCTGCGTGGTACCTGGAACTTTTAGTCCGTTCAACGCCATGTTGAAATTCTGGCCGCGTTGACCAGTTAGATTCACGCCGCTTTGAATTTGAGTTACACCGGAGATTTGCCAGCTATTCACAAGTCCACCCAACAAGGCGTGCTTTGAGAATTTCTTGAATTCGTAAGAGTATGCGGCGTTGAAGATGTGCTTGCGATTGTTGGCTTGAATACCATAGTTGTTATCCAGGTTGAACGAATCTAGCGTAGGGCTCAAGATGCCCATGGCTTTGCCGAACGTATAGTTAGCCATAATCACGGCACGGCCCTTGGAACGCTGGTACTTGGTTTGTACTGAATTGTAGTTGGCGTATAAGTTGTTCGTCGCCAAAGCCAATGCTCCGAACCCTTGCAGGGGGCGGAAGTTATTGGGGTTTAGCGTGTTGGGATCGACACCAGGATTCCTGGATGCCAACAGCGCCCCAACTGGAATACGATTTAGATCGCTAGTACCGCCAGCGGTGTTCAATAGGTGACGGGACTGATTGCCCACATAGGCCACTTCCACCAAACCCGACCAAGGTACCCGGCGGGAGATAGTGAAGCTGTAGCTATCGGTATTAGGGTTTCTATCGTTTTCCTTATCCACTGCTTGCAATGTAAGTGGTGTTGTGGCGAAGGGTAGCGTGTCCAAATCCCTTGCTTGGAGTGGTGCATTACCCACGCCCTGGTTGTTGGTGAGGCTTACAACCTGCATGCCGGAAGATACGTTCAAGCCGGTTGTGAACTGGCCGGAGTGATAGTAATAACGGCCCCATCCGCCACGCAACACGGTGCTGTTGCCCAATGCATAAGCAACGCCAAAGCGCGGCTGATAGAACGCCGAACGGGTTTTGAAGCCGCCTAGTGGTATTTTAGGATCGCGGGCGTTCCATACGAATCCGCAGTAATCGACGGGCCTACAAGTAGGATTGAATTTGGAAAAATCGAAGGTTGCGAAACCAAAACCGATGTTATCGGTCCAGGGGGTGAAGTGAGTTATGCGCAAGCCCAGTTCCAGAGTCAACCGGCGATTTACTTTCCAGGAATCTTGCAAGAAACCCTCAAAGGTATGGTAATAAATGTCGTTAATGCGGTTGAAGGAGGTTTCCGAATAGGTGTTCAAGTTGCCTGTAGCAAAATCGGCATAAGGGTTGCCGTATGTGTTCACTTGGCCGCCACTGAAGCCCAATGTGCCGTTGGTGTTGCCGTTCGCCGGCTGGGCATTGCGGATCCACTCATAGAAAATGCCGGCCTTCATTGTGTGCTTACCAGCGACTTTAGCCATCGTGTTACTAATGGTTGGCATATACTTGTTTGCGTAAAGCCCTCTCACGGGGCCACCAACTTCAAATCCGCCTTGATTGGTTAAGTTCGACATTTCTCCATTGCCCGTAATATGCGGGAACTGGGCAACGCCGTTCTTGAACAGGCCTTTGTAGTTGTAGCCGATCTTAGTGCGGTCCACCTTATCAGGCTGTTCGAAAACGTTGGGGAAGCCGATGAAAGTGTAGCCAAAAACAGTTTCGTTGGTCATGGATGAACTGAAGACTTTGGTCAACGATGCGGAAACACTGTCGGAGCGGTTTTTACCCTGCACCTTGCTTGGATAGGGCGATTGGTTTTGAGCAGCTGACCACAACCCGATAGGGAACAACTGAACTTCCTTTTGCTGATTGTAGCGGACGAACAGCTTGGTGTTATCGCTGATGCTGTAATCTACGCGAGACATGGATTGAATCATGTTCTGGTTGAAAAGCAGGTTGTCTACCCAGTTGAAACCGCCGTTGGAGTTGGGGTCGGCATTGGGTTGCGCGTAGAGGTTCATCAACGCTTGCGTGTTCTTATCGAGCAGGCTAGGTGGAATGATTCCTCCAGGGAACGCTAGCGAGCCCTTCGCGTTCAACGGATTTGGAGGGGCGCCAGATTGCGTGATTCTGCCTTCCTTGGCTATTTCTTCGGGGCTAAAGTTGCCTTGCCGTTGGCCCAATGTGGGGACCGTAGCGCGCAGAAGGCCGGTGTCTAGAATTTGGTAGTGGTACTGGAATCCAGTGTGGAAGAATAGTTTGTCGCGGTTCTTGTTGAACTTGGTTCCAGGAATAAGCACTGGACCGCCAATGGTGAAACCGGGGTAGTAATAGGCATTTTCGGGCTTCTTGATGCGGCTAAAGTTATTGAGCCAATCATTTGAATTCAACACGCCGTTACGAGCAGAGATAAAGGCTGACCCATGGAAATCCTTACCGCCGCCTTTTGCTACCGAACTGATTACGCCAGGACCTTTTTGATTTTCGGCGTTGAAGTTCGACATGGAAATTTTGAACTCAGAAATCATGTTGGAGTTCGGATTCACTGGCGTGGCGCAATTGCAACCAGGATCAGATACGTGGGCACCGTCAGCTGTAATGTCCAGCGAGTTACCGGGCAGTCCATTGTATGAGTAGGCGCCATTCAAAGGGCTTTGATTGCCCCCGCCGCCGTTGCCGTTAATGCCGGCCGTGCCGCCAGTGTAATTCGCGCCGTTTGAGGTGCCATTGGAGATACCGAAGCCTGGCATGATCTTGATGAACTCCGCCGCGTTGGTTCCAACCTGAATGAACGATTCCAGTTCCTTGGTTGTCAAGCGATCTGTCTTTTCGCCGGAATCGACTGGAGTTACCAAATCGACGTCGCCGGTGACAACAACAGTGTTTGCCGTGTTGCCGATTTTCAATCCGACGTTGACGTTGATCTTATCGCCACCAAGGATCTTGATGCCGGTTTCCTTATGCGTGTCGAAGCCACTGGAAGTGACAGTAAGTTGATAAACGCCAGGAGGCACAGAAACAAAGGTGTAATAGCCTTCGCCGTTAGTCTTGGTTTCGCGCTGGGAACCTGATTGTTGATCCTGCAGCTTCAAGGTTGCATTGGCTACCACCGCTTGAGTGGGATCGGAGATGATACCAGTTAAGGTTCCATAGATGGATTGTGCTGGCAAACTGGTGGCAAGCAAGATGGTGCAGACAAATTTGCTTTGCAAGCTGATGAGGTGTTTCGTCAT
>JAYUSZ010000279.1:0-9404 GCA_043755435.1 Bryobacterales bacterium
TTCAGTTCGCGCCCGGCGCTTGTTCAAGGGGCCGGGCGCAATCTTAATGCAAGTAAGCGAGCTAGTCTTTTTCCAGATCCTGCTGCAATTTCTTGGGCAGGTTGGAAGTGATCTCATCGTCAGGAATTGTTTCCGACATGAGTTGCTCAGCGTACTGCGGATCAAGGTACTGTGCGTAGTCGCTTACAGTCTGCTCGCCGCTGGTATCTTCATCCACGGTGATGTGCGGCGGTGTGTGCGTGAAGTCTTCGGCTGTTGCCAGCGAACGGCCTTCAATGCAGGCGTCAGCGATTTTGGTGGTGAACAAGCGAATGGCGCGCAAAGCGTCATCGTTGCCTGGGATCACGTGATCGACAACATCAGGATCGCAATTGGTGTCTACAACGGCGACAACGGGAATGCCCAGTTTGCGCGCCTCAAACACAGCGATTGCTTCCTTGTTGGAATCGACGACGAACATCACATCAGGCAAGCCGGGCATATCTTTAATGCCAGCCAGATTCTGCTGCAAGTGTTTGCGTTCGCGTTCAAGACGGCCCACTTCTTTCTTCGAACGGCCAGCCCAGAGTTGGATATTGGCCAGATCGTCGAGTTCCTTGAGGCGCTTGATCGACTTTTGAACGGTTGTCATATTGGTGAGCAGTCCGCCCAACCAACGATTGTTGACGTAGTACATACCGCAACGGGTGGCTTCTTCAGCGATGGCTTCCTGAGCCTGGCGTTTGGTGCCAACGAATAGCACGGTCTTGCCCATGGCAGCCATTTCGCCGACGTAGCGCATTGCGTCTTTGAAAAGTTTCAGTGTCTTCTGGAGATCTACGATGTAAATCCCGTTGCGTTCGCCAAAGATGTACTCTTTCATCTTCGGATTCCAGCGCTTGGTCTGGTGCCCGAAGTGTACGCCAGCTTCGAGCAATTCCTTCATTGAAATCGACGGCAAAAGTGCCTCCTAAAATCTGGTTGGGAGTCTGTATTCCCACAATCCACACGGCACGGCCCTAAGCGAAATTTGTGCGTGGGGAACTTCTTTGGGGAAAGACAGCTCAGTTGCGAAGTGTTGAGGCCGGAAGTCCCAAGTGGGAAATCCGGCCCCAATGAATAACTAGCGTTTGGAGAACTGGAACCGTTTGCGGGCGCCCTTCTGTCCGTACTTCTTGCGTTCATGAGCTCTGGGGTCGCGGGTAAGATAACCCAAACCTTTCAGCTTGCCACGAAGCTCCAAGTTGAACGCGCACAAAGCGCGGGCAATTCCGAGACGGGCTGCGCCCGCCTGACCGGTAATGCCACCGCCATCGGCGACGATCAGGACATCAAACTTCTCCGCCATTTCTGTAGCCTGCAAAGGCTGCTTCACTAGCGAAAGAGCTGTGTCATTGGAAAAGTACTTCTCGATGGTTCGACCGTTGACGGTGATTGTGCCCTTGCCATGACGCAGGAAAACCCTGGCCACAGCCGTTTTGCGGCGTCCCGTCCCTAACCATTGCGTAATCGCTGCTGCCACTCTTTTTCCACCTTAACCCTTACTGGGTTTTGACTTCAATTATAAAGACATCGCCACAGGCCCTTGAGCCTGATGAGGATGCCGGTCACCGGCGTAAACTTTAAGTTTCCGGTACATTTGCTTACCCATTTTGCTTTTCGGCAACATGCCAGAGACGGCCTCTTCGATCATCTTGGCAGGACGCGTAGCGCGCATACGGCGAGCGGTAATCTCCGTCAATCCACCTGGATAACCAGAGTGGTAACGGTACAACTTCTGTTCTTCTTTCTTACCGGTAAGTTTAATCTTATCGGCGTTGATAACCACAACGTGATCTCCCATATCAATATATGGGGTGTAGATCGGCTTGTGCTTACCCATCAACAACAATGCGGCTTTACTGGCAACCCGGCCAAGGATGAGGTCTTTGGCATCAATAATATGCCAACTACGCTCGATATTTTTGCCGGATGGAACTACGGTATTCATAGACAGACTTATCTCCGTGCGAGACTTTCAGACGTTTCTAGTTTAACTAATTTCTTTGTTTTGTGTCAAATGGGTTTGGAGTGTGAGGAGCAGGATATGTTGAAGTAACTGGTTGAGCGCCATCAATACTCAGGCCGGTAGCATGAATTTTCGGAAACATGCTGGCGCTGATATCTCCATAAAATGCTTTCGACATCTTGAGTGCTCTTCCAAAGTAAGGTTTGCAACTGTGGATGCCTATAAGACGCCGATCCATTCGAATAGGGTAACAAGGACATTTCTTTCCAACAGGACTACGTCATCAATGTCCCCCTTACGATCAATAGGATTCAAAGGAACACCATTTTCATTCTTCTCACACACTTCGAAAATTTGTGTGAAGCCGCGCAACTGCCCTGCTTTAAAGTTGTCGACTTTTTTGATAAATTCACTTCCCTGACCTTTCCCTTTGTGATCATCGCGAGGGAGCTCGTTCGGCTGGAAGGCGTTGATGCATCCATTTTTATACCGAAAACTGAGGCGATAACATTTTCCAGGTGTAATATTTACAGGCTGGGAAATTTTGCAAATAGCAAGTCGAGCAAATTGATTACCGGACCCACCTTCACCAGCAATCGTACCCGCTATTGCGACTTTGGGTTCGTTCGAACACTGATATGTCCATCCGGGGATGAATGAATGTTACCATGGACGATTGATTTCCAAGATCGGGCTTCTCGAAGTCGCCATTCAAAAGAAGATTTATCGGCCACCAGATCCAAATAAGGATTGCAAAGACAAAGAAAACAATCGCTAAGGCTCCTAAAATTAATCTTGCTTTCGTATATGCCGACCTATTAGTAACTCCACGGTCCGTCGGATCGGCTAAGGTCGGCTTTGAAAATGCAGAGATAAAGAAAAAAATCGTGGACGAAAAAAGGAGAATAAACGCACCAACTTTGATGGCCTCCGAAGAGAAGGCAAAGAATTTGTAGGCTAATCAGCAATCAAGATCGCGAACAGTGCGGCTAGTGTGGGCCGTTTCTTACCTGCCTTTTCTACAAGATCAGCTACCGCATTTATGACATCCGCATTTAGATTTGGCATTTTGGAAACTATATACTTAAAAGTCACCGAAGTAAAGCCAAATTTTGGATTCATGTAAAACGAGTCTGAAGAGGCAAGCGCGTAGGAAGATGGGATTTAAAGCATTCTCAGATGGATCGCCAGGAATACACCACGAGATGGCCACCGACGCATATAGAACAAACCCAGCCGCCATTAAAGACGGTGGCCTTCATGCAAAAGTTAGCGGGTGACTGCCTCACCCAAGCTGAGTTTGCGGCTCTCAACGAATTCAAGCATTCGCCGAACGGATTCGCGACGCTGCTCTTGATCAAATCGGCGGTCATGCGGAAGACTGGCTAATGCGGTGTCGAGCACTGCCGCCACCGAACCGTAAAGACCGGTAGCCAACTGCTGCTGAATGATTTGCTCCTGCTCGGGTTTGAGTTCAATGGTCACATCTTCAACTTGCGCTGATCTTGCGCAAGAATTAAGCCTCGGCGAGTTTCGAAAGCAAAGGATTCTTCGTGAGGTACCAAACTATGGTAAGACCGTGCGAGACTTTCAGTCGTTTACAGTTCAACTAATTTCTTTGTTTTGTGTCAAATGGGTTTGGGGGTCGGTAGCACATCTACTGGTAGAATTCTGGCCGGGTTGTGTCTGGCAATGCAAGCGCAAATGCCAGCGCCCTGTCGAGAGCGGAGAGTTGTCGCTGGCTGAGTTTGCCGACGTAATTGGTTAAGATCACTTTGGGAAAACTTACCAGCGCGTCGCAATGTATGCTTGATGGAGCTTTTAGACCCTCTGCTGTTCCAACAGCAACCTGAGTTTCTAAGCCATCGTGCATCGAATAGACCGGAGCACAAATAACACTTGAAAAATTCGAGTTGATCAGAGTCTGGCGGCTGACAATAGCGAAAACACGTTGCTTTCTTGGGTCAGCAGAACCCGGCTTTTTGACCAGATATAACTCGCCCCGGATCATGGCCAAGGCTGGTAACCTAAAACATCTTCGGTTTCCTTGTTGAGCCTCTTCGCGTTGCGGTTTATGATTTCCAAATCACGATCTTCGCGGCGGCGCCGATCAAGAGCCGTCAGATAAGCAATGGCAGCTTTCTCTATGAAAGCTGACCTGTTTTCTTCCACCTTGTCAATTGCTTGCAAGAGGGTTGAGGGTAGGGTTACTGAAGTTTTAACGCGCATACCTCAATCATACTCTACGTTCAGCCTTTGCTTGGCCGATTTGCTAAGTTTTCTCCATTCGCCTGAGCAAAAACCTTCAAATAATCGCGAAGCTTCTCATTCAGAGCATCTTGTCCAAAGGCCTTGGCAGCATTAGCAAATGCAATGATACTTCGGTAGAAGCAATTCCATAAGTCTTCACGATACTCACCGGCGAGTTGTGTTCCAAGCATCCCAGCGACGTGAAAATGAGGTGGATTTCCGAAGTACATCTCCATGATCTGCGGCGAAGCACCGTGAACGAACCCCGAGTAGAGTTTGTCGACCGTGCGCATTGCTTCTGCAGCAGTACTAGGATCAAGGCTGGTCCCATCGATTCGAGCGAGATACGCCCGGATCTTCTGGCGAGGCACCATTGGGCGCTTTTGAGTCGATTTCATCGCGCTTTCCGGATTATCGAACTCCTCTTGGAAAAACGCCTCCAAGTAGATTTGATGATCTTCCGATGCATCTCCAAAAATGACACTGCAAGCGAGAAAAAGGATGTCTTCGTTGAACTCATCGAGCATCCTCTGGATTGCACCTTGTTCCTGAATGAATCCATGGTCCGAGAGCAATTTGGCAGCATGTAACCCGCTTGTGATTCGCGCTAGCTTCTGAACAAGCGCTTGATGCACGACACGTTCCTGATACCTAAAGACGTGGCCGTCACCAACAGCCACTGCCTTCGGTGGGGCCACCTCAGCCGCAAACACACTGTGGCACATCTTCATGAGCTGTAAAGCTTGATCGCACGTTTCATTTGTCATAAAGAAGACTCTCAAATTCCAAATTCATAAACTCTGACGTCTACGACGAAATCCCTAGATCGCCGGGAAAGCACTAGGGGATGGCCAGCGATGCGTCCAGAACGAACCCCGCCATTAAAGACGATGGCCTTCATGCAAAAACTGACTGGTTACCGGCTCACCCAAGCTCAGTTTGCGGCGCTCTCCGAATGCAACCATGCGCCGAACGGCCTCGCGACGCTGCTCTTGATCAAATCGGCGGTCATGCGAGAGACTGGCTAATGCGGTGTCGAGCACTTCCTCCACCGAACCGAAAAGACCGGTAGCCAACTGCTGCTGGATGATTTGCTCCTGCTCGGGTTTGAGTTCGATGGTCACAACTTCAACTTACGCTGATCTTGCGCGAGAATCAAGCCTCCGCAAGTTTCGAAAGCAAAGGATTCTTGGTGAGGTACCAGACTATGGTATGCGTATCGCCAACTACGGCTGCCATCAAATGTCATCTCGCGGAAAACTGTTCCACATCTCACGGTGATTCTCATCGATATCAGCGGCGCTCAAGGAAATATTCAGGCCTGCCCATAACCCCTTGCCACTGCGGCGGGGCGCGATAGGTTCTGGATCGTGGCGTGGAGGGCAAAAAAACGCGGATACTGTCAGACAAGTTCCCAGGGTGAGATCTTTGACATTTTTGAGAAGTTCGACACTTTGGCGGAAATATGGGGACTAGCGGCGATACTGAGCGAATCGGAGTTACGGACAGTATGGAACAGTAAAGCCACAGCAGCCTTTCAGCCCAAAATTGTTTCGGCGAAGGCGCATCTTGGCAGCTACGACATCAGGTGCGCCGAGTTTGTTGAATGGGGTACTTCAACCGGCTTAGTTGAAGCTAAAGGATACAGGGATCAGAGTACTTTACATTAAGCCATGAACCGGATGGATAAAACAAACTTCTTTTGAAGTTGTTGCCACCGAAGTGATTAGAGTCCTAATTAGAATGGCGTGTGATTGCCTCTTGCCACGGGCAAAACGGTCGGTCCTTCTACGTCCAAAATCTCTCGAAAACGTGAAGTCACCTGGGAAGAAGATGAAGAGGGCCTGACTATGATAAAATTTTCCGCATGTTGACTCGGGTTATTTCCATACTTCTCCTTTGTGTGCCGCTCGTCTCCGCGCAGAACGTTACCGCTTCCATTACCGGTACGGTCAAAGATGCCACTGGTGCCGTCATTCCCAACGCTGGGGTGAAAGCCACTAACAGTGGAACCAAAACTCAATTCGACGGAACCGCCGATTCGCAAGGTGGCTATCTGCTGCGCAATCTTCCCGTCGGCGTCTACACGCTGCGCGTTGAAGCCAAAGGATTTCAGGCTTTCGAAGTCCGCGACCTGCGCCTGCAGGTGAATGAAACAGCCCGTGTGGACGCCAATATGAACGTTGGTGGAACCAGCGAAAGCGTTACCGTTTCAAGCAACATTGTGAACGTCGATACGACAAGCGCCACATTGAAGACAGTAGTCGATCAACGCCGCATCGAACAACTCCCGTTGAATGGGCGCAACGCCACGCAACTGATGCGACTTATCGCCGGCGTCGTTGTGGATCAACGTGCGGACGTCACTTCGGGAACCACATATCCCGGCACAACGCCGGTTTCCGTCAATGGTGGACGCGCCAATGCCACCAACTACGTTCTGGATGGCGCACAGAACAACGACCCCTATTCCAACGCGCCGAATCCATTTCCCAACCCCGATGCGCTTCAGGAATTCAGCGTTCAGACCAACAACTTCAGCGCCGAATTCGGACGCCAATCAGGCGGACTGGTCAACGCTGTCACCAAATCGGGGACCAATCAATTGCACGGTAGCGCCTTCGAATTCCTCCGCAACCAGGCCTTCAATGCGACGGGCTTCTTTGGACCAGCGGATCCAGCCACGGGTCGACGCCGCCAGGATGGTCTCAAACGCAATCAGTTCGGTGGAACCGTTGGTGGACCCGTTATCAAGGACAAGACCTTCTTCTTCGCTTCCTATCAAGCCACACTGCTTCGGCAGATTCCAGCCGAAGTGCAGCGCATTGTTCCGACAACTTTGCAGCGAGGCGGCAACTTCTCGCAACTGACACGCGCACTGCGTGACCCTTTAACCAACGCGCCTTTCGCTGGCAACATCATTCCCGCATCGAGAATCAACCCAGTGAGCCGCACCATCATCGACAGTTCCCTGCTCGATGGCGGAGCATCGGGTCGTATCTCGACGATCGTCGCTTCACCCAATAACGATCATCAATTCATGGGTCGCGGCGATCATCAGTTCAGTCAGAACAACCGCCTGTCAGTGCGTTACTACAAATCGTGGTCGGAATCGGCGGCGTTCTTGAATCCGAAGAACGTTCTTGAACAAACCAGTGGTGGACAGTGGTTCAACAACTCAATCTCTTTCACCGACACGCACACGTTGAGCCCGAGCCTTGTCAATCAGGCCCTGTTCAGCATCAATCGCACCGACGGAAAGTTCGTGCCGCCGCAGCCGGACAAAAGCCTCGCAAGCCTTGGCCTCAAATATTACAACGACCCCATCATCAAGTGGGATATCGACATCGCTGGCTACTTCCGCATCAACACCGGCGACACAAACGCCTTCCCCCGCCGCGAGTATCAATACCTTGATACATTGCGCTGGACCAAAGGCAAACACAACCTCACGTTCGGAGGCGAGTACGGCCATGGCGGCAACGATATTATCAACAACTTCCGCGCCAACGGCCAGTGGAGCTTCAACGGCGCAGCGCCCTTCACATCCGACGGGCTCGCGGACTTCATGCTCGGTTCCTTCAACTCGCTAACGCAGGGGATTGGCGAATACAAGCAAACCCGCTTCCGGCGAATCGGCCTATTTGTACAGGATTCCTTGAAAGTCTCCAAGCGTTTGACGCTGGACGTCGGGGCGCGTTGGGAACCTTTCTTTCCCTTCACCGACACGCTCGATAAGCTTGCTGCCTGGCGCCCGGCCGAGCAATCGACGCGATATCGCAATGCGCCCAAGGGCGTGATCTACGGAGGTGATCCCAACGTGCCGCGGGGAGTGGTGCCAACAACTTGGGGCAATATCGGTCCACGGCTTGGCTTCGCTTGGGATGTCTTCGGCGACGGCAAGACCGCCCTGCGTGGCGCATACGGTGTTTTCTTCGATTCGTTCAATGCCATCGCGACGAACTCGCAAGCCAATCAAGCGCCGTTTGGAACCGTGGTGACTGTGTTCGGATCGAATACCAACAGCTTCTCCGATCCCTGGGCAGGAACAACCAATCCGTTCCCGGCTCCATTGAACCCGCCGTCCACAGCCGTTTTTCCGGATTTTTCGACACACTTTCTCAATGCCGCCGATTTCCGTAACCCCTATATTCAATCCTGGAACCTGACTCTGGAACGTGAGATATGGGGCGGCTTTGTGACGCGCGGCGCCTACGCAGCGTCAAAGGGAACGCGGTTGATGACCCTGCGAGAACTCAACGCCGCGGTCTACGCGCCAGGAGTAACGACCGCCACAACCAATCAGCGCCGGCCCTTTGGACCCAGACTCGGTGCCACCACTATAGTTGAGGGCGTTGGCAATTCCACCTATCATGCATTCCAATGGACTGTGGAACGCCGCTTCCGCCAGGGCTTCACGATTCTGGCCAACTATCAGTTCTCGAAGTCGATCGACGATACCTCGGCCAACAAGGGCACTGGACAGGTTCGCACCAACCCCAACAATCAGGCCTATGATAAGGCTCTTTCCGATTTCAATCGCCCGCATGTCTTTAACTTTTCCAGTCTGTGGGAACTGCCTGTGAAGTTCCAGAACCGCGCCGTGAACTTCGCGCTGGGCGGCTGGAACCTGAACGCCATCATGAATCTCACCTCCGGTCAGCCCTTCTCTGTCGGAAGCGGCGTGGACAATGCGCGCACTGGAACCGGAGGCCAGCGCGTCGACTACAACGGCAACGCGATCATTGATGGCAATCGCAGCCGCAATGACATCGTGAACGAATATTTACGCAAGTCCGTGTTCCAACCCAACGCTCTGGGGACCTTCGGCACCATCGGACGCAACACTTACTATGGCCCCGGTCTCGCCAACGTCGACTTTGGCCTCGCCAAAGACTTCCGCGTGAATGAACGCTTCACCACCACTTTACGCTTCGAAGCGTTCAATGCGCTGAATCGCGTGAATCTCGGCAATCCAACCAACGCCCTCAACAACGGCAACTTCATGCGCATCACCGGCGCGAACTCGCCACGCGTTTTACAACTCGCCCTGAGGATGGTATTTTAACCCAAAAACGGCACTTAGATGCCTCGAGAATCTGGGTATCGCGAGCCAAACGGGGACACTCGTGCCTGGCACGAGCCACGACAATTCACATAAAATCAA
>JAYUSZ010000280.1:0-25304 GCA_043755435.1 Bryobacterales bacterium
TCAGGCGGGCCGCTTCCAGCCACAGTGCTGGAGAATAGTGTGATGGATGAGTACCGAAGAAAAGCCCAGGCCGTTTTTCGAAACAACGTGGGGCTGATCACGTTGCTCTCGAAGCTGCCCAACGCGATCGAGGTGATAGGCGACTTCAGCCGCGCCTGGCGACTTTCAGTCGCAATCGAACCCACCGGCTTTAAGCCGGTGGTCGTTTAGTTTTGCCAGAAGAGAGTGCCATTCCCTCAGTCTACAATAATCCGCAACAATCGCCATTTCAACCGCGATTCATGAAAGACGCAAGTGATCGGAGTTGAAAGGAGTTTTCGCGCTGCCAATGGAAAAGAGTATATCGAGGATTTGTCGTATCATCGGATTATGCTTCGCTACCATGTGGCCTTCTATCTTCAGCGCGCGGCTGGTGCCATGGTGGTGGCAGAAGCGCTCGATTTTCCGGGAGCTGTTACCCAAGGTTTCGATTTGCCCGACGCTCGTTTGATGATTGCAAGCGCGATGGAAGACCTTGCGGAGTCTATTCTTGAAGAGGGAAAGCCCCTGCCAGTTCCTAACGTTGAGTCAACGGCTGCGGATGCCGATTTGATCGAGATCGTTCCTTTGTCAGTGTCTGTTGGGACCTCCCGAGTGTGCAGCGCCACGAATTGGTGGATCACCTAAAGAAACACGGATGCATTGTTGATCGTGAAGGTGGTCGGCACACGATTTTTGCCAATCCTTCCAACAATGCCAATGCACTTGTGCCTCGTCATGGGGAGATTGATAACTTGCTGATGCGGAAGATTTGCCAACAACTCGGTGTCACGACTATTCGTTAGAGACCGGCATTTCACCCCTTCCCCGCGAATTCCCCTTTTTTCTTGTGTACTAGTGCTATACTTAATTTTGTCAAACCTAAGCAGTGGGCGAAAGCCCACTTTTTTATTGGTCGAGTGAATCCAATGGCTCTGGCCACGCAAGCAGTTGTTGAAAAGATTACGGCATTAGCGGAACAAATCGGCGACCCTCTGGGGATTGAAATCGTCGAGGTTGACCTTTTGGGCGGTGGCATTCACCGTGTTCTTCGGATTTTTATTGATAAACCGGAAGGTGTAACACACGAAGATTGCGCACTGCTCTCCCGCCAGTTGAGCGAGTTGTTGGATGCCGGGGACGTTATCCCCGGGGGCGCGTATACGTTGGAAGTCAGCTCACCGGGTGTAGACCGGAAGTTGTCGAAACCAAAGGATTTTGAACGGTTTAAAGGCCAGAAGATCAAGCTTTCCCTGAAAGCACCAGTAGACGGGGAAAAACGCTTCGAGGGCGTACTTGAGGATTTTGAATCAGGAGTGCTCACTTTGAGCGTGAAGCAGGGAAAGAAAGAACCCAAGCTTGTGCGCATTGAGTTTGAGCAGGTGGACAAAGCGAATTTGAAGTTTGAGTGGTAGCTGGAAAGAAAGAGAGTTGCAAAATGCCTAGCATTTATCAATCTATTGAAATCCTGAGTAAGGAAAAAGGGATCGATCCACAAATCGTTGTGGACGCCGTAAAAGAAGCCATGCTTGTGGCTGCGCGGAAGCATTTCAAAACGACTGAGGAACTGACGGCGGAATTCGATCAGGCATCCGGAGATCTGCAAATTTTCGCCGTGAAGAAAATTGTAGAGATGTGCATCGATCCGACTCATGAAATCTCGTTGACCGATGCGAAGAAAATTGATGCCAGCGCCGAAGTTGGCGGCGAAGTTCGCTTCCCCAAAAAAGCTGAAGGTTTAAGTCGCGTTGCTGCACAAACTTTCAAGCAAGTCATTTTGCAGAAGCTGCGCGAAGCGGAGCGAGACACAATTTTCACCGAATACGCCCACCGCGTCGGCGAATTGGTCACCTGCGTTGTGAAGCGGATCGAAGGGCCTGATTTGGTTCTGGATATGGGCAAGACCGAAGCTCGGTTGCCCAAGAAAGAACAGTCCAGGTTGGAGAATTTTTCCATCGGGGACCGTGTTCGCTGCATTATCAAGAGCGTGGAAAAGAGCGGTAAGAACGCCGGTGTTGTCCTTTCCCGAGCCGATGCCGATTTTGTGAAGCGCCTGTTTGAACAGGAAGTTCCGGAAATCTATGACAACACGGTTGTCATCAAAGCTTGTGCCCGCGAAGCTGGGGAGCGCACTAAAATCGCCGTCTTCAGCCGTGATCGCGACGTGGATTGCGTCGGTGCCTGCGTCGGTATGAAGGGAATGCGAGTTCAATCCATCATCCGCGAATTGCGCAGCGAAAAAATCGACATCATTGAATATTCGGAAGATCCGGTGGTGTTTGCCACCCATGCTCTTAGTCCGGCAAAAATCAGCCGCGTGACCATCGTAAATGCCGCTGAACGTCACATGGAAGTGATTGTCGAAGATACGCAGTTGTCTTTGGCCATTGGCAAGAAAGGTCAGAATGTCCGTCTTGCTGCAAAGCTGATTGGTTGGAAAGTCGACATCAAGAGCGAAGAGGAAAAGCGCCAGGAAGTAGACGCTGCCATGTCCGCCATGATTGTCCCTGGTGCCCCTGTTAGCGTGTTGATGGACCACGGCCTAACTGAAGACGTCATTCAGAAGTTAGTTGAAGCTGACATTGATACGGTGGAAAAGCTGGGCTACATGACGCCCGAAGATCTAGAAGCTTTACCAGGAATTGAGCCGCAAATGGTGGAAGCCATTCAGCAGGCGGTGAACGGGTATTATAGCCAGTTTGAAGAGCAGCAGCCCGCCGAAGTGCCCGTTGAAGTTGAAGCGGTTACAACGCAAGCGGCAGCGGAAACACAACAAGTAGAAGCGAACGAAACGGAGTTACCTCAAACAGCAGAAGCTGCTGTGGAACCCGTCGATGAATTAGTGGATCATACCCCGGCGGCGGAGAAATCCGTTGAGGGTACGGAGGGAGTTCAGTCTTAGAATCTGGTACCATAGCTTGGGACAATCATCCTTAGCGAGGCGATTGGTAATCAGCAGACGTCCAACGTATGAGTAAAATCCGTATCAACGAACTGGCCCGGGAGCTGGAAGTGAAACCCAGCGCCATCATAGATCTTCTCCCGGAGCTGGGCGTTACTGAAAAAAAGACCCACTCCAGTTCGATTGAAGAAGACGAGGCCCTGATCATCCGCAAGCGGCTGGCCGAAAGCGGCCATAAGGGCGAACGCGACTCCGAACATTCCGACCACGCCCCCAAAGCCCAGCGTGATTTGTTCGATTTTTCTGTGACAGAAACTCCAATTCAACAAGTAGTAGTAGCTGATGCTCCAAGAGTCGCGGATAAGCCTACAACGAAACCTCTTGCTGAAAAGCACCCAGCGGAAAAACCCGCAGCCGAAAAACTAAAGGTTGCCTCGGCCGCAGCTGATCAGGCTGCTCCTCCCGAGCCCGCAGTTTCATCGCATGTGGTTGAAGCCCATCCAGTGGAAACACCGGTCGCCAGGGCATCGCACATGCCTTTGCGTCCACCGCTTGCCAGTGGCACCTCGCCGCGCATTCAAGTTCCATTGCAGTCTCGCGCGCCTGTGCCTCCCAGTATTCCCATTCCTCCGGCGGCTCCCGCACCTGCACCACCTGCACCACCTGTAATTAAGAAAGCCGCGCCGCCAGCTGCAGTGGTTCTACCAGTTGCTCCAGCTCCGCCCGCACCTTCAGCACCGTCAGTTCCTGCAATGCCGGCTCCACCTGCTGCCCCTGGCACGCCCGCTGCGCCGATTTCGCAACAGGCTTCAACCATTCCGGGCAGAGCGGTTCCCATTCCAACCAGACCGCTGCCTTCAGCACCAAGACCAGGACAGATTCTCAGTGGTCCGCGTCAACCGTTTCCTTCTGCTCCGCACGCCCCTGCCATACCAAGGCCTCCCGTTGCCGGTGCAACTCCTGGCGCTCCTCGCCCCATGACATCTCCGTCTTTACCACGACCTCCAATGGGACGCCCACCTTTGGTACAAGGCGACAGACCGTCTCCGCAACCAAGGCCGCAAGTTCACCAAACCCAGTCTAATCTGGGAGGTCAGCAACAACCTGGCCAAGGCATCAAGCCCCCATTGGCTGGTCAGCCTATTGCTCGTCCTATCGTTCCACCAAGGCAAGACATTTTAGACCGGCTTCGCCAACAGGCACAGCAAATCCCTGCCAAGGGCATGCCCGGCGCACCCACGCCTCGCCCTCCTGGTTCGTACATGCCTCAAAGGCCCGGAGCCCCTGCGCCTGGTCAACCCATTTATCAAGGTCGCGTGCGACCCGGTCAAACCATTTCTCCCCGTCCCGGTGGACCTGGAATTCCGTACCCCAGCAGTCCTGGCGGCGGTGGTGGATATGCTGGTGGCCAGGCTGGTCGCATGCAGCAACGTCGCGGCCCACACCCAACCTCTCCTGGTCGTGGTGGTCCTGGTGGAGTTACTCTTGAACCGCCCGTACTTCCAGTTGTTACCGATACCCAGCGCCGTAACGATGCGGCCAAGCGAAGGCATGATCCGTCTCGTGATCGTGAATCGGAGCGCGAAGGCAAGCTTAAGCCAATGTCGCGCCGGCACGAAGTTCCTGAACTTCCGCCCATTGATCGTGAAATTACCATCTCCGAAGGCATCACAGTTAAGGAACTATCGGAAAAGCTAGGCGTAAGGGCCAACCTGTTGATCAAGAAATTGGTCGACGTAAAGAAGGTTTTCGCTTCCATCAATCAATCTCTCGATGCAAAGCTGGCCGGTGAACTGGCGCGCGAATTCGGCGCATCGGTCAATAAAGTCACCTACGAAGAAGAGCATACCCAGGATATCGATCTCGCGGAAGATCCTAAGGATCTCATCCGCCGCGCCCCAGTGGTTACCATCATGGGTCACGTTGATCACGGTAAGACCTCTTTACTCGACGCAATTCGGCAGGCTCGTGTCGCCGAACGCGAAGCTGGTGGAATCACCCAGCACATTGGCGCATATCAGGTGGAAAAGAACGGCAAGAAAATTGTCTTCATCGATACACCTGGTCACGCCGCCTTCACCCGCATGCGTGCCCGCGGCGCCAAAGTTACCGACATTGTAATTCTCGTGGTCGCAGCTGACGATGGGGTCATGCCTCAAACCAGAGAAGCCATCGATCACGCCAAAGCAGCAGGCGTGCCCATCATTGTCGCCATCAATAAGATCGACAAGCCCGATTCCAATCTCGATCGCATCAAACAGCAATTGAACGACCTCGGTTTGCTGGCCGAAGATTGGGGCGGCGACGTTGTCATGGTTCCCGTTTCGGCCAAAGCCAAAACAAACCTCGATCTGTTGCTCGAAATGGTTCTACTCGTTTCGGAAATGCTCGATCTGAAAGCCAACCCCACTCGTCCCGGCTATGGTTCGGTACTGGAAGCTAAGCTCGATAAAGGCCGTGGACCAGTCGCTACCGTGCTGGTTCGCAACGGCGTCATGCGCGTCGGCGACTTTTTCATTTGCGGTTCAGTATTCGGCAAGGTTCGCGCCATGTTTGATGATCGTGGCAACTCCATCCGCATGGCTGAACCTTCCACTCCAGTTGAAGTATTGGGTCTGGAAGCTCTACCCGATGTTGGCGACACCGTTCAAGTAGTTGTCGATACCGCCAAAGCCAAACAAATTGTCCTGTACCGTGAATCGCAAGCTCGCGAAACGGCCATGGCCAAGAACAAGCGCATCACGCTGGAACAACTTCACGCTCAAATGAAAGAAGGCGAGCTGAAGGATCTCAACCTCATCATCAAGACCGACGTCGGCGGTACAGCCGAGGTTTTGGCAGACACCTTAATCGCCCTCACAAACGACAAAGTGAGGGTTCGTGTACTCCATTCCGGTGCCGGTGCCATCACGGAAACAGACGTGTTGCTGGCCACAGCATCAAACGCTATCATCATCGGCTTCAACGTTAAACCGGAGCGTACAGCCCAAGCGGTTGCCGATCGGGAAAAAGTGGATATCCGCCTTCACTCGATCATTTATGAAGTTACTGATCAAATCAAACGGGCCATGGTTGGCTTGCTCGATCCGGTATTCAAAGAAGTCTATCGCGGCCGGGCGGAAGTTCGCGAAGTGTTCCGCATCAGCAAGGTTGGTTCGGTTGCTGGTTGCATGATCATCGACGGCACCATTGGCCGCGATAACGAAGTCCGCATCCTGCGCGACAAGGTAATCGTCCACACTGGTAAGGTAATGGCCTTGAAGCGATTCAAGAACGATGCCAGCGAAGTTCGGGAAGGGTTTGAGTGCGGTATCTCAATTCAGGGCTTTAACGATCTGAAGAGCGGAGACATCATCGAAGGCTTCATCAACGAAAAAGTCGCCCACGAAGCAATGCCTTAAACCTGCACGGTAAGCCTCCAGCTTGCACCCTAAGCCTTCGGATGAGCCTTATCATAGACCTTCATGATGTCAGCCAGCGATACATGCGTGTATCGCTGCGTTGTCGTCAACCTCGCGTGCCCCAATAACTCTTGAATCGCCCGTAGATCAGCCCCATCATTCAATAAGTGAGTCGCGTAAGCATGCCGTAAACTATGCGGGTGCAGCGAATCATCGCCCGATAACATTCGCGAATAGAACTTCACAATTTCCCGCACGCTGCGATCGAAAATTCGCGCCCCACGAGTATTCGTAAACACCGCCACTTCACCCGGATTCGCAATGCGCCCGGCAAGATAATTTTCCAGCGCCGCCGCCGCCTTGCCGGCATACGGTACCTGCCGCTCCTTCTTCCCCTTGCCGCGTACGCGAAGCCAACGCTCGGAATGATCCACATCTTCCAGATTCAATCCGCACAATTCACTAACCCGTAGACCGCACCCATACAGAATCTCGAAAATTGCCAAATCCCGTTTTGGAAATGGACGGTCCAACGTGTCAGCTTCCACTCCATCAATCAGCGTGCTTGTCTGTTCTTCCGTCATCACCTTGGGCAGATGCTGCGGAGCCTTCGGTGACCGCAACTGCCTGCTTGGATTTATCGCCAACAGCTTTTCCCTCATCAGATATTTGAAGAAGGAGCGCAGGCACGCAATCTTTCGGCGAATCGTAACTACGCTTAAACCCAGTTGATAAAGATCCCCCAGCCATTCCCGCAACGCCAATCCATCCAAATCCTCAACAGCCGGAGTTGTCCCATTCTCAAGCGTAAAGTAGGCGTGAAACTGATCCAAATCCAGACCGTAGTTACGCAAAGTGTGCACGCTGGAATTGCTTCGCTTCAGCTCTTCCAGGTACCGGTCCATCTGTTCGCGTAAAATCATTGACCCACGGGCACAGCCAAATAGTCTTCCAACGCCAGTTGCCCGCGCCTGCACACTTCCGCATGTCTCGCTTTTTTATCCCGCTTCAACTTCGCCCGCGTCTCTTCATCCAGCGTTGGCAGCAAATCAAAGGTGATGTTTGCCGGTTGATAATTCTTCGCCTCCGCCGCCGAAATGTAGTGGCACAGCGAACCCAATGCAGTGGCCCGCGGCAGTGCTCTTGGCGTGCCGCCTTCCGCAAACGTTACCGCATGCAGGGCCGCCATAAAGCCGGTCGCAATCGATTCCACATAGCCTTCCACCCCAGAAATTTGCCCCGCAAAAAAGATCCGTGGATCGCTGCGAAGCTGCAGACAATCAGTAAGCAGCGAGGGAGCATTGATGTACGTGTTTCGATGGATCTGCCCATACCTGACAAACTTCGCATTCTCCAGCCCCGGAATCAGCCGCATCACCCGCGCCTGTTCGCCGAATCGCATATGGTTCTGAAAGCCCACCAAATTGTAACTGTCCGCTCGCAAATTTTCCTGGCGCAGTTGCACCACCGCATAGGGACGACGCCCAGTGCGAGGATCATCCAGCCCCATCGGCTTCATCGGCCCAAATCGCAACGTGTCCCGCCCACGCCTTGCAATTTCCTCCACCGGTAAACAGGCTTCAAAAAACGGCGTAGCATCTTCGGGAATGTGCGGCTCATAACACTGCGCTTCCAGCACCGCGTCAATAAAAAGGTTGTACTGTTCTTTGTTGAAAGGGCAGTTGACGTAATCGTCAGTCCCATCCATCGATTTCCCGTAACGCGACGCCCGAAACGCAATGTTGTAGTCAATGGAATCGGCTTCCACAATAGGGCTGATCGCGTCGTAAAAATACAGCCGTTCTGAACCAGTCAATCGCGCAATGTCTTTGGCCAATGCATCCGAAGTAAGCGGGCCGCTAGCTATGATGACAATCCCCTGTTTGGGCACCGCTCTCATCTCTTCGCGCACAATGGTGATCCGGGGATGGCCGCAAACCCTACTATTGATCCATTCAGAAAACAGAACGCGGTCCACCGTTAACGCCTGTCCCCCAGGAACTCGGCAAGCATCCGCCGCCTGAATCACCATTGACCCTAACTTCCGCAATTCATTTTTCAGTAGCCACGGTGCCGAATTTTCGGTTTCGCTCTTCAACGAATTACTGCAGACAAGTTCCGCCAGTTTGTCCGTTTGATGTGCCGGCGAACTCACCTGCGGCCGCATTTCATACAAGGTAACTGGAAAGCCAGCTTCGGCAATTTGCCATGCAGCTTCCGATCCAGCCAGCCCGCCGCCTAAAACAACAATTCCATCACGCGTCATTGTTCTTTAAGCGTACTGCGTTTCCGCCCAAAAAAGTGTTGCAAAATTTCCGTACACTCAGCTCCCAACAAGCCTTCTACAACAACCACCTTGTGGTTCATCAACTCAGAATCAGCTAATCGAAACTTACTGCGCACTCCGCCAAAACGTAAATCCCGCGCTCCAAAAACTAACCGTTCCACTCGCGAATGCACAATGGCACCCGCGCACATAATGCAGGGTTCTAGCGTGGCATAAAGCGTAGTGCCTTCCAGCCGGTAATTCCCCAAATTTGCGGCCGCAACGCGCAGGGCAATCATTTCCGCATGGGCAGTCGGATCATGAAGCGTGATAGGTGAATTGAACCCCTCGCCTATAATTTTCCCATTCAGAACCACCAACGCACCTACCGGCACCTCACCCAGCTTCTCCGCTTGGGCAGCAAGTTCCAGCGCACGCCGAAGAAACCGTTCGTCAGTTGGATTCGTTACATTCATGTACTTGGTATCGCGAGCCAAACGGGGACATGGTTCCCTGTCCTGAAGCAACAGAATTGCGCAAGAAATCATTTACCGCCCTAAGCGGAGCGGACTGGGTACCTTGTCCCTTTGGCGAACTTTTGGGAACACTTCAGTCTCACCCTTGAGTCAATTCGCTTTTCCCTACTTATATCAAGTTAACTAGTTTAAACTAGGAGCATCCCCGTGAAGTACCTTTCCCTCATTTTAAAAAACGGCATTCGTAACAAGCGGCGCAGCATTCTTACTATCTCAAGCGTCGGCGTTTCCTTGGCTTTGCTTGGAGTTTTGCTTGCTGTCTACGCGGTTTTCTACGTTTCCGAAGCCCCTCCAGAACAAGCTTTGCGCTTGGTCACCCGCAACAGGATTTCGCTAACAGTCAGCATGCCTGGCTATTACCGCGACCAAATCGCCAAACTGCCAGGAGTGATCAGTATCATGACCAACAACTGGTACGGTGGCGTTTATAAGGACCAGCGTGATCCGAATAATTTCTTCGCCCGCTTCGGAGTTGAGCCCGACCGTCTTCTCCAGGTGCGAACGGAATTGAAAATGCCAGAAGATCAAAGGAAGGCGTGGGTCACTGAACGTACTGCCTGCATTCTCGGCAAACCGCTGGCTGACAAGTTAGGAATCCAACTGGGTCAACGCATTCAACTGAAGGGCGACATTTATCCAATAACGCTGGAACTGGTAGTCCGTGGTATCTACACCGCCAACACCAACGATGAAGTAATGTATTTCAATCTGGACTATTTGTGGGAATTGTTGCCAGTAGCCCGGCGAAATCAATCTGGTTCGTTTTTTGTCCTAACAGACTCCGTTGAAACAGCAAGTCGTCTGGGAAAGCAGATCGATCAAATTTATTACAACTTCCCCGTGCAAACCAAGACAGAATCGGAACAAGCCTTCTCCCTCGCGTTTGCTTCTTCGTTGGGTAATATTAAAGCGTTTCTTCTCAGCATCTGTGCCGCCGTCATGTTCACTGTTCTTCTGGTAAGTGCCAATACCATGGCCATGAGTGTTCGTGAGCGCGTCAAAGAAGTGGGCGTGCTGAAGACTCTGGGATTCACTCGCGAAGCAGTGCTGGGAATCATCCTTGGTGAAGCGGCTGTCATATCGTTTCTCGGTGGTGTTTTCGGCTGCCTACTCGCATCCGTTCTTTGTGTTTTTCTGCAAGGTGCCGGTGGCCTCCTGCCGCAATTGAAACAAGCCGCCATCACGCCTGGTGTTGCCGCGCTCACTCTCTCTGCTGCATTGTTCATCGGATTAATTAGCGCGTTCATTCCAGCTTGGAGTGCAGCGCGCACCCCAATTGTCGACGCGCTGAAGAGTAACGTCTAAACTATGCAAATTCCAGTAGCCTACAATATCCGCAATCTGATTGTCCGCAAAGGAACCACGCTCATGACGGCGCTGGGCATCGCGCTTACCGTTGCCGTGCTCATGGCCATGCTTGCCATGGTCAATGGTCTGGAAACCTCGTTCGCTACAACCGGTGACCCACTCAATTTGATTGTCACTCGCAAGGGTAGCGATTCTGAACTGGTATCGAATTTGGCCCGCACCGTTTTTCAAGATATTAAGGTCACTCCAGGTATTGCTCGCAGCGCAACCGGTGAACCAATGGCTTCTCTGGAACTGATCACAATTATTAATATTCCCAGCGTCGATCAGCCCGATGGCATCAATGTAACCGTGCGCGGACTGCCGCCAGTTGGCTTTGAAATCCGTTCTGATTTGAAGCTTACTTCTGGTCGGCTCTTTGAAACCGGCAAGCGCGAAGTGGTCATTGGCAAAGCCATTGCAACCAGGCATCCCGACGCAGCCATCGGCAAGACCCTCCATTTTGGCCGCGGCGATTGGACCGTCGTTGGAATCATGGATGGAGGCCGGTCTGCCTACAACAGCGAAATTTTCTGTGACCTCAACCAGCTCAGTTCCGAATACAATCGCAGCGAAGTTCTCAGTTCTGTCACCCTTCGTGCAACTGATGAAGCCACCCGCGAAGCATTGTTAAACCGTATGGAAAGCGATCAGAAGTTGAACGTCAGCGTACGAACAGAACGTGAATACTATGCGTCGCAAATGACAGCTGCCCGCCCCTTGCAAATCTTAGGATCCCTAATTGCACTCATCATGGCAGTAGGTTCCAGCTTCGCCGCAATGAATACAATGTACGCCGCAGTGGCCAGGCGGGCTAGAGAAATTGGAACTCTTCGGGTCCTTGGATTTTCTCAAGGCAGCATTCTGTTAAGCTTTTTCCTTGAATCCATTGCGCTGTCACTGATAGGTGGAATCTTGGGCTGCTTACTGGTTTTACCGCTGAACGGCTTCACTACTGGGTTGTTGAGCTTCAAAACATTCAGTCAGATTGCTTTTGATTTCACAATCAGTCCAAAGGTGGCGGCAACTGGCATCCTATTCGCACTCTTTATGGGCGCATTCGGCGGATTATTTCCGGCTCGCTCTGCTGCCAAAAAAGAAATCCTCGCTGCTTTGCGCGAAATCTAATCAAGGGGAAATATGGAAGGCGATTTGAAAAGTCTGCGGATCGACCGTGGACGCAAACAGAGGACCGAACCGTCCTCTTGGGCGAAGTGGTGGATCATCGGAGGCGTGTTTCTTTTCCTCCTCGCAGGCCTTGGCAATTTTATCTATGGCAAGTGGAATGCCGCCGTCCCGGTGGATCTCTATCGCGTCGAATTACCTCAAGCCGGGGGGAGCGCCGTTGCTGGCACCCAAAACGTGATTTTGAATGCCACGGGCTATATTGTGGCGCATCACAAAATTCAGGTTGCTTCCAAAGTGCTGGGCAAAGTTGCGTGGATCGGCGTGGACAAAGGGAATTTCGTCAAAGAAGGGCAAGTGATTGCCCGGCTGGAAGATGACGAATACCGCGCCCAATTGCAGCAGGCTACTGGCAATCTTCAAAACTTGAAAGCGAAGCTCGCTGAATTGGAAAATGGCTCGCGTCCTCAGGAAGTGGCTGCCTCGAAATCCAATTGGGAAGTCGCCAAGGCCGACTTGGAAAATGCACGCGTCAGTCTGGAGCGAGTCAAAAAACTGGTAGCAGCTACCGTCGCACCACAACAGCAGCTGGACGATGCTGTCGCCCGTTTCGATTCACAAAAAGCCCGCGTCGATTCTCTTGAGAAAACCTACGATTTAGTTCGTGTAGGTCCGCGCCGCGAAATGATTGACGCCATGCGCGGTCAAATTGAACAGGCACAAGGAAGTGTATCTTTTTATCAAACGCAGCTTTCCAATACAGTGATCAAGGCTCCGTCCACCGGAACTGTTCTGGAACGGGCAGTGGAGAAGGGTGAATTCATCACCACCAGTTTTGTCGGCGAACGCGGTGCCAAAGGGTATGTGGTTTCGCTTGCCGATCTGAAAGATCTTCAAGTGGAACTGGACATCAATCAAAACGATTTTCGGAAGCTCAACGCTAAGCAAAAAGGTGTAATCACAACCGATGCATTTCCCGACAAGAAATATGAAGGCATCATCGATGAGATTTCTCCTGAAGCGAATCGCCAAAAAGCAACGGTGCAGGTAAAGGTAAAGGTGCTGGCTCCCGACGAATTCATGCGTCCGGAAATGAATGCCAGCGTGGCATTCTACGAGGAAGCCACCGGCAAAACGACTACCGCAAACCCCGCGATTTACATTCCAGCAGCGGCTGTAAAAAACGGCAAGGTATTGTTATTTGTAAACGGCAAGGCCATGGAAAAATCGGTGAAAGTTGGCGCATCTTCAAGTCTGGGTGTTCGTGTCGAGGAAGGTTTAATTGGCGGAGAAGACATCATCATGAATCCCCCTGCAGATGTAAAAGACGGTTTGAAAGTGCAACGATCAAAATAGTTTTCCAATACCGCCCCTGAATCTGGTCATCGTGAGATAAACAGGGACATGGTTCCTGGTCGCGAGGCAGCAGTCGAACCTAAACAGAGGCACTCGTGGGCTGGGTATAGTGATTCTTAGGATACCGAATTGGGATGCCGACCCTGTAGCCAGAAGGGAAGGCGCACACGCAGGTGTAGTAACCGCTACTAGGCAAGAGAGCCCATTTGTCGTAGATTCCATGCACGGAAAGAAACTACATGTGCGAGGACCGGAGGCCACACAGCTGTTTTTGCTTCCAAAGACCATTTCTCCAGATTTAGCTCATTCCTTGATCCATGCTATACTCGGTAATTCAAGTACCCGTTACTCGAAAAGTAGATCACTATGAAAGACGCAATTCACCCAGCATACAATGAACTTTCCGTAGTTTGCGCTTGTGGCAGCACCTTCAAAACGCGCTCCACTCACAAAGGCGACATCCGTGTGGAAATTTGCTCCAGTTGTCATCCATTTTTCACCGGTCGTCAAAAGCTGATTGATACCGAAGGCCGTGTTGATCGCTTCAACCGCCAAGCAGCCAAGACAGCCGCAATTCAGAAACAACGCGAGCCAGTTCCAGCAAAGGCTTAGCTAACAACTCCTTATAAGAATGACCTACCACCCCTTTGCGGGGTGGTTTGTTGTTTTTGGGCGGTAGTAGTAGTACTAAGAACTTCGAAGTAATATAAGGGTATAATTGCAGGTGATATGCCTGCCCAAGCGCTGCAAAATCTTTATCGTTCCATATTTGGATCGTCGCAATCAGATGAAGAACCGGACCATTCCAACCTGGGCTCGGAAATTGCCCATTTGCTGAAGGCCACCCGCTCAAACGCTGGCCTTTCCCACTTGGAACTTGCTCGCCGGGTTGGAACCAATGCTTCAACCATTAGCCGCTTTGAAGATCCCGAATTTAATGGACACTCCTTGTTCATCCTCGACCGCCTTGCAGTGGCTCTCGGTTGCCGTCTCCAAATTCGCTTCGTTCCCAAAAACCGCTAATCCACTCCGCTCCTGTTAAACTCAGAGTTCATGTTTTCTAAAGTCCTGGTTGCAAACCGTGGAGAAATTGCGGTTCGCGTGATCCGCGCCCTAAAAGAGATGGGTATTGCCAGCGTGACGGTTTTTTCCGACGCGGACAGAAAATCTCTGGCTGTCCAAATGGCTGATGAAGCCATTCACATTGGGCCCTCTCCCTCAACAGAAAGCTATTTGCAAACAAGTAAGATCCTAGCTGCTGCCGCTAAGACCGGCGCGCAGGCGATTCATCCCGGCTACGGATTTCTTAGCGAGAATGCCGATTTCGCCCAAGCCGTTGCCGATGCCGGTTTGATATTTATTGGCCCGACCGCCAGTGCCATTCGACACTTGGGGTCGAAAACCGCTGCCCGTCAATTGGCCATCGCGGCCGGGGCTCCGGTAGTTCCAGGCACAACAGAGCCTGTTACCAATTTTCAGGATGCAAGCAAAATTGCCAGCCAAATCGGATATCCCATTTTGATCAAAGCGGCCGCGGGTGGTGGAGGTAAAGGTATGCGCCGCGTCGAAAAGGAATCGGAATTGGAAGCAGCATTGCGGGATGCCTCCAGTGAGGCAGAACGATCTTTCAAGTCCGCCGAAGTCTACATTGAAAAACTTGTCGAGGAACCGCGCCACATAGAAATTCAATTGCTAGGGGATCAGTATGGGCAACTGATTCACCTTGGCGAACGGGAGTGTTCCGTCCAACGGCGGCATCAAAAGGTGGTGGAAGAATGCCCCTCCCCTTTAATGAGCCAGTACCCTGAACTCCGCCATGCCATGGGGGAAGCCGCTATCAAGGTTGCCCGCATTGCCGGTTATTCCAATGCTGGAACCGCTGAGTTCCTGGTGGACAAGCACCGCAATTTCTATTTCCTGGAAATGAACACCCGCTTGCAGGTTGAACATCCGGTGACCGAACTGGTAACCGCCGTCGACCTGGTCCACTGGCAACTCCGAATTGCTGCCGGTGAAAAACTCACATTGAAGCAGGACGACATTCAGTGGCGCGGTTCAGCAATGGAGTGCCGTATTTATGCCGAAGATCCAGACAACTTCCTTCCTTCCCCCGGCCTGATTCAGCAACTGGAATTTCCCTCGGGCCCCGGGATCAGGTTGGATAACGGCGTGTACGCGGGTTGGACAGTGCCCATGGATTATGATCCTCTGCTAGCCAAGCTTTGCGTCTGGGCAGAGAACCGAAACGATTCCATGAATCGAATGTTGCGTGCCCTTGATGAGTGCGTGGTTGCGGGCATCCGTTCTAACCTTCCCCTCTTCCGGCAAATTTTCCGCGAACCCGATTTCAGATCTGGAAATCTAACAACAGCGTATCTGCAACATCACCCCTTCAAGCCTGAAGAAATTCCGACGGAATTGGAAATCCCCGCGGTTCTAGCAGCGCTTGCCATGGAAAAACAGAAACGTCCCACAATTGACCCACACCAAGGCAGTCCTATTTCCGCCTGGAAGACCGCAGGCCGGAGGTCGCTGCAGCGATGAACTACCGTGCCAAACTCAACGGCCGATTGCTAGCTGATTTTGACAAAACCGGTACGGAGGTGGAACAGATTTCACCAGGGGTTTACTCCGTCCTCCATGGTGGAAAGAGTTTTCTGGTCCACGCCTCCGGACAAAACAGCGCTTACGAAGTGAACATCAATGACCATACCTTCTCCATTGAATTGGAAGATCCGCGTGACGCCGTTTCTTCATCAAGTGGCTCGGAACTAAGTGGCAAAGTGGATGTGAAATCAGCCATGCCAGGAAAAGTGATTCGCTTGTTGGTTAGCGTTGGAGACATGGTGGAAGCGGGACAAAGCCTGGTAGTTGTGGAAGCTATGAAGATGCAAAATGATTTGAAGTCTCCTAAAACAGGGTGCGTGAAGAAAGTGAATACCAGCGAAGGCTCCACAGTGCAGGCCGGGCAAGTGCTGGTTGTGTTGGAATAGGGATTGCTATGACGGATAAAGTTTGCGAGAAGTGCGATGGTACGGGCTGGGTTCCAGGAGAATCGCATGGCATCAGCGGCGTTACCCGTTGCGATTGCATTTTTGTGGAAAGGCGTGAAAGAATTGAACGCACTGCCAGCATCCCACCTCTTTACCAGACCGCTTCGCTTGAAAATTTCATTTTCCCCAAAGATAATCCTGTAGCAGCACAGGCTCTAAAATCCGTCACAACCATTGTGCGAAGCTATGCCCGCGAATTCCCACAAACGGATAAGCCTGGCCTATTGTTTGTAGGTGAACCAGGCACGGGTAAAACTCATTTGGCAGTGGCTGCGGGAAGAGTTTTGATCGAACGCGGCTTTGAATGCCTGTTCTACGATTATCAAAACCTTCTCGATCGTATTCGCAGCGGCTATGATTCCACGTCCGGCACCAGTGACAAAGAAGCCTACCGCTCCGCCCTTGATTCCGAAGTTCTCCTGCTTGATGATCTTGGTGCGCATCGAACTACCGATTGGGTGGAAGACACCGTAACAAGCATCATCACCTACCGGTGTAATAACCGAAAAGCGCTGATTGCCACCACTAACCTTTCCGACGTAGACGCCACCGCCGCCAGTGGCGAGCGCGGCAACACCACACCCGGTGGCCGAGATTACCGGCGCACACTTGGCGAGAGCATTGGAATGCGCGCACGCTCCAGGCTATTTGAAATGTGCCGTGTGATTCGTATGCCCGCAGTAGAAGACTACAGAATTAAGAAATCACGGATGTTCTAATCAGGTAAAATAAGGAGTCAGCGAACGTGGCGCTTCTTTACCGTTGCGGCCCAATGGAACTCCTCTTCAAAAGAAAAAATTATCATGCTTTGTGCTGGAATTGTAGGTCTGCCCAATGTGGGCAAAAGTACGCTCTTTAATGCGGTAACGCAATCACAGAAGGCCATGGCGGCCAACTACCGGTTCTGCACCATTGAACCGAATCAGGGGGTGGTCACCGTCCCTGATGAGCGCCTGGAAGTGCTTTCGAAAATTAGCGGATCCCAAAAAACGATTCCATCCGTTTTTGAATTCGTGGATATTGCTGGCCTGGTAAAAGGTGCTAGTAAAGGCGAAGGATTGGGCAACCAGTTCCTTGGCCACATCCGCGAAGTAGACGCCATTGTTCAGGTGGTTCGCTGCTTTGAAAACTCCGACATCGAGCATGTGATGGATACAGTTGACCCCATTCGTGATATCGAAGTCGTCAACACCGAACTGCTGCTGGCCGATTTGGAAAGCATTGAAAAGCGCAAGCAACGGCAGCAGAAAGCCGCCAAATCCGGAGACAAGAAAGCTATCTCTGAAATCGAACTCCTGGACCGTCTGGAAAAGCATCTGGGCGACGGAAAATTTGCCGTTTCCATGGAAGTCACTCCAGAAGAAAAGGCGTTGATGAAGCCGTTCTTCCTACTCACCAATAAGCCAACTCTATTCGCCTGCAACGTGGCTGAAGGGGAGTTGGGCAATCCGGAAAGCAATCCATGGGTAGCCAAAGTTCGCGACTACGCCGCCCATCATCATGGCACCAGTGCCGTGGTCGTCTCTGCAGAAATTGAGGCTGAATTGGTTACCCTGCCACCCGACGAACGCGCGGAGTATTTGGAAGGTTTGGGCGTTAAGGAGTCCGGAACTGGCACGCTAATCAAAGAAGCCTACCACCTACTGGGCCTTCGCACTTATCTAACAACTGGCGAGAAGGAAACCCGAGCCTGGACCATTCACGCCGGCGACAAAGCCCCAGTAGCAGCAGGAGTTATCCACTCAGACTTCGAGAAAAGCTTTATATCTGCGGAGACCATTTCCTACGAAGATCTGGTCACCGCCGGAAGCTTCGCCAAGGCCCGCGTCACCGGCAAGCTGCGTACCGAAGGCAAGGAATACATCGTTCAGGATGGCGACGTGATGGAGTTCAAGACGTTCCTCTAAGAACGTCTTGCGGACTTATTTCGCCTCGTACTTTCCATACACGCTGGTCTTGCCCTCAGAGTCAAACAACAACACTTCATAGGCATCCACGCGTCCCATTTCCATTCCCGGTGAACCCGCAGGCATACCAGGAACCGCTAGGCCTTTGCCTGCCGGATGATTCAAAAGCATCTTCTTAATTTCCCGGGCTGGCACATGGCCTTCCAGTGCATAGCCTTCCACAACACCGGTGTGGCAGGATGCCAGCTTCTCAGGCACACCATACTTGGCACGGAACTCGGCGGTGCTTGGTACATCCGTCACAGTCACCTTAAATCCATTCGCCCGCAGATGTTCAACCCACTTCCCGCAGCAACCGCAGGTAGCTGTTTTGAAAACCTTAACTTCAGGTTCAGCCGCTTGTAACCCCAATGATCCAAGTAATGTAAAGGCAATTAGTAAAGCAAATTGTTTAAGCACTGTACTGTCCTCTCTTACCATTTTAGTCTGGTTTTTCATTTAAGCTCCAATCGTATTCAAAGAAAAGTACTTTCCAGGTACCAGCGGCCAAGGTAACCCCATCCTTAGCCCTATACTTCGCAATGAAAGCGGGCAGCTGCTTGGAAGATGGCACGAAGTCCTTCTGGAACCAATCAAAAATCTTGGAGAACGTAATTGTTCGCTTTGCGGTGTCCACTTTCACGTTATTATCCTGATTCAGAAACAACCGCGCCCTGCTATCCAAAAGCTTGTCCACATTCCCTTCGGTGAATGCTTCATTGCTAAGCCACGGACAAGAAGTGGAGGCGCACACTATAGCGAAATGGATGCGATTGTCCAGCGGCCGGATTGACTTTGATTCAATATCGTCCAATGAACGCATCGTTCCACCAACCTTGAACTTCCGTCGAAAGAAAAATTGGAACTGTCCCAGCTTCCCTGAAAGTCTATTCTTGTTCTTTGGGTAATCGCTTGCAAATGCATGCAATACAAGGGCATTGTAAGCGTTGATCCAATAAGCCAGTTTCGCTTCCTTGGTAGGAAACAAAGCTGGCTGCGAGTCAGGTGACACTGCTCCCAGCGATTCCACAAACTTCCCCAACGGAGCAATCTCCGAATGCAGCTTTGCATATCTGACTTTCCCGTCCGCCGTTACATGCTTCTTCAAAACATCGTCGTAGACTTTTGTATCGGGAAGAGATACGGCTATCAGAAACGCGAAAGCGATCATAGTTTTTTCAGCAGCTCCTTGGCATGCTTTAACTCCGGGAACATCTTTTCCGCCGCCTTGAATTCGGGAGTATGAATGCAGCGCCGCGTTCCACGGCTTTCCACCGGAAACCGCAAATGCAGCATTTCGTGATACATGACATATTCGAGCGCAAGTCGAGGAACTTCTGGACAATCAAAAATGCGGCTGATAATGATAGCGTTGTGTGAGGGATCAAAATGGCCCAACACAGTCCGGGAAACTCGCAAGGTCCAACCCAGATTTGGGCGAGCCATGAGCCCATTGAAGAACCGAGTGTTGGTGGATTCAAAGAGCTCCGTCAAATCATGATGCTTTCCTTCCGGCCCGGAAACATGTTTACGCCCCCGTTGCTGACGCACCAAATGCAGCGTTCTACGCATCTCACTGCGATTGAAATACGAACGATAGCGGCTGGAATATAGCCTCGGTACAGGCAACCTAAATAACTTCGACAAAAGGATGTAGGCGAGTGCTTCAACGATAGGCAAAGGCGCGCCTTCCAGCATATCGGTAACCCGTACTTCCAGCTTTCCTGAAGCCATTTTTATGAAACTGTTGGCGTTGGCGAACTTGCAGAATTCAACTGAAACTTCGGGCATCGGTGTGCGTGGCTTCAATGCTCGAAACACTTGGCCATAAACTTCCTCCGGAGGGCTGATTTGCAATTCGTCCTGTACTTGCATTTCCCACGAATGTAACATAGGAAGACGCATTTGTAATACCCCCGCATGAGGATCAATTGGTAAACGCAAAAATCAGCTCGGTTGGCTGTTGGGTTCCCCCGAAAATATTAACGAATCAGGACTTGGAAAAAATCGTTGAAACAAACGACGCCTGGATTGTGGATCGCACTGGAATTAAGGAGCGGCACATAGCCGGGCCTGAAACGGCGACTAGCGACATGGCAGTGGAGGCGGCCAAGATCTGCCTGGCTAATCGCGGTATCGAAGCATCGGAAGTAGAGGTCGTGATCGTTTGCACCGTCACCCCCGACATGCTTTTTCCCTCCACCGCCTGTTTAGTGCAAAACCGGATTGGTGCCAAAGGTGCCTGGGGATTCGATCTTGTAGCCGCCTGCTCCGGTTTCGTCTACGGCATTACCACTGGAGCACAACTTGTCCGCTCCGGTGCCCATAAGAAAGTACTCATCATTGGTTCGGACAAAATGTCCAGCATAATTAATTACCAGGACCGTGCCACTTGCGTCCTGTTTGGCGATGGTGCCGGCGCGTTTCTAATTGAGCCGTCCGAGGAAGCAGATGGCTTTCTTGGATTCCATAATGAAATCGACGGGTCAGGCGGAGAGTTTCTGAAAATGCCCGCCGGTGGAAGCCGCCTTCCAGCATCCGTCGAAACCGTCACCAATGGACTGCACTTCGTTCATCAGGATGGTTCGCAAGTATTCAAATATGCTGTTCGCAAAATGTACGAAGCCACTCGCGACCTACTCGTCAAACACCACCTGACAGCTAACGACATTCAGTTATTCGTTCCACATCAAGCAAACCTCCGCATTATTACCGCAGTGGCCGACCGGCTGGGTATGCCCATGGATCGTGTAATGGTGAATATCGACCGCTACGGCAACACTACAGCCGCCACTATTCCATTGGCCACCAGAGATGCGATAGAAGCAGGCCGCCTTAAAAAAGGCGACCTCGTAGTCTTCGCATCTGTAGGAGCAGGCTTTACCATCGGCGCAACGCTTTGGCGATGGTCTTTTTAAACTCAGTGCGGATTTTCAAACTGCATGGCACCGACGTGATTACCTTCAGTATCCAAAAAATAAATTAAGCTTCCCACTGTCGGAATTTGAGCTTTGGCCATTACAATTTTCCCGCCGTTTTGCTCAACAGCCTTAATCACCTCGTCCAGGTTTTCCACCCCGATGGTGCACTCGAATCCCTTCATTCCCCCCCCAGTCAAAGGCTCATGGCGCTTATGCATCAGCCCACCCAATCCAGGGTTATCGGCACTGCCAGTGGTAATTAGATAGAAACCTGGAGGGCCCCATGGCTGAAAACTCCACCCGAAGGTTTTCTCATAGAATCCCCGAGCGCGGTCAACGTCATCTACATGGATTGCAAATCTGGAAATGTTATTCGGCATGAAGCCAGTATAGTCATCCTCCAATCAAAGGTCTTGCGTCAACTTGCCAACAAATTGCGAATGCCCGCCAATGGTAAAATTGAACTTCCCATGACTTCTTCAATTTTCGCCGCTGTGGAGATGGCCCCACGTGACCCCATCCTTGGCCTCACCGAAGGCTTTAACGCTGATACCAGACCCTCCAAAGTAAACCTGGGTGTGGGTGTATATTGCGATGACGCCGGCAAGATTCCCTTACTCGCAGCAGTTCGCAATGCGGAAAAGACACGTATCGAAGCTGCTCCGCCACGAGGCTATCAACCCATCGATGGACTGGTGGCCTATAATCAGGCCGTTCAGAATTTGGTTTTCGGTCAAGATTCCCCACTGCTCGCCGAAGGCCGCGTCGTCACCATTGAAGCTCTCGGCGGCACTGGCGCTTTGAAAGTTGGTGCCGATTACCTGAAGCGTCTTCAGCCAAATTCAAAACTCTATATTAGTGACCCGAGCTGGGAAAATCACAGGGCTCTGTTTGAAACCGCCGGATTCACAGTCGAAAATTATCCCTACTACGACGCCACAACACGCGGCGTGAATTTCCAGGCCATGAAAGCATTTCTCGGCGGATTGGAACCTGGCAGCATCATCGTGTTGCATGCCTGTTGCCACAACCCTACCGGTGCCGACCTCACCCCTGACCAGTGGTCCGAAGTGGTAGTCATCATGCGACAGCATAAGCTGGTGCCTTTCGTCGATATGGCATACCAGGGCTTCGCCGATGGGATTGAGGCAGATCGCCGCGCCGTGCAGCAGTTCTCCGAATCAGGCCTGCAGTTTCTGGTATCCAGTTCATTCTCCAAATCATTCTCGCTGTATGGCGAACGCGTTGGAGCCCTATCCATTGTCACAGCCAGCAAAGAGGAAAGCAGCCGTGTCCTTTCCCAAGTGAAACGATTGATTCGCACCAACTATTCCAACCCACCCATCCATGGCGGCGCAATTGTGGCAGCAGTGCTGGCCAGCCCTGAACTCCGTAAGCTGTGGGAGGAGGAACTGGTTGGCATGCGTGATCGGATTCGAGCCATGCGCACTAGTCTTGTCGAGGAACTAAAATCCAAAGGTGTGACACAGGATTTCTCCTTCGTATCACGTCAACGCGGCATGTTTTCCTATACGGGCCTTACCCCCGTACAGGTGGAAAAGTTAAGAACAGACTATGCCATTTATGCCGTCAGTACAGGCCGCATCTGTCTTGCCGCATTAAATTCGCGCAACATCAGCTACGTCGCCGACGCCATCAGCAACGTACTGAAGAGCTAATTTCCGAGATCCGGGACGGGGGCGTAACTCACCAAACCGTTGCTAAGAAAGGGGTCCTCCAATTGCGCCCCCGTCCCGGATATCCCCACTCCTCTGCAATTCGCCGCACTGCAACCTCGGATTCAGCAAAAGTTTTAATCGATGTTAACCGAGCCGGAACGCCACAGTTCTGCCCACTCCGAGATCCGGACGGGGGCGTAACTCCGCAAACCGTAGTCAAATAGCTCCTCCAATTTCACCCAACGGATTGTTTGATTCGGGCCGTCAGCCTTCTCATCGCATCAGCCTTGCGGCATTAAATTCTCGCAACTTCAGCAGCGTTGCCGTCGCACCAAAATCCTAAATTCCCGAGATCCGGGACGGGGGCGCAACTCTCCAAACCCTTGATAAAAAGAGGTGCTCCAATTGCGCCCCCGTCCCGGATCTCCTCACTTTCCGCTGCAATTCTCCTCATTCTAGCTGCGGATTCAGAAAAAGTTTTAATCGTCTCTGGTTGAAACGTATCGCTGGGGCGCTGCACCACTTGTATAGAACTATGGAGGTTCTAAACAATGGCAACAGAAAAACCCCCCAGAACGGAGGCCCCAGTTGTACCCGACCAAGTAAAGCTCAAAGCGGTGCAGGCCGAACGCCTCGCATCCATTTCCGGAGTTGATGCAAAATCCCTCACCGGACTCACAGTCGCTCAAATCAGTGAGAAATTCCGCTTCCAGATTGATCCAAGGCTGCTTTTCTTCCGCAAGGTTTGCGGCACCGTGGTCAAGAAAGATCCGGTTACCGGAAACAATTTCCCCGTCCCGTACGCAACCGTCCACGTGGAAGATACAGATTGTTCCTTCCTTGGCTTCTTCCCTGTTAAAGCAAAGTGGTCTTGGTACTTCCCATTCCGCTGCCGCCGCGAAGAAATCGCCACCGCAACTACAGACGAATGCGGCCGCTTCTGTGTTTGGATTCCCCGCTGGGATATCGATTGGATCCTGCGTTTCCGCCGCGAACGTTTCTGCTTCCCGGTGATCTTCGAACGTCCCAACCTGCGCGACCTGTTAGAAGAACTGATTCCACCCCACATCCCACCTCGACCCGGTCCTGGCCCCGACCCTGCCCCATTCAAAGGAATCGACCGCGGTTCCTTCATCCGTCGAGTTGAAGATTCGTTGGGCCGTGATGCCGCCCGCTCGCTCGACCGCGTCAGCTCAGCCGCACAACTCGGCTCCAGCACAGTCGATTTCACCGCAGCTCTTGGCACCGCGGTTCTCGATCAGCGTATCCCACCGCCGCTTCCCCAAACGTTGCGCATCGATACGCAAAAAGACGGACCTCGCTCGACACTCGCCACCATGGCCAAAATGCAAGCAATCGACTTGAAGGACCTTGATCTGCGTTCCTACTATGGACCCTTCAAGCGTTGCATCGACATTTTTGTCCCCGAATGGGTGCCGTTGATCGATATCCCCGATATAACCTTCCGTGTCACTCAGGATACAAACGGAGATGGCGTCGAGGAGTTGATTTACTCCGAAGGACTCTCGCAAGTTCGTTGGGATGCAGGTGCAATTGGACCACTCACAATCCAGGCCAACACCAACGCCCTTTCCGGCCTCCAATGCGGTGGAACACCAGTACCCTGCGGCAACGTTCCGGCAATTGTGTTAGCTGGTCGCATGCCCGTTGTGAACGTACCGACCATCTACGACGCCATGAATGGATACGCGCTACGCCCCAATCGACCTCATCCGTCGGGTGCAATAATCGACCCGTTGCCCAATCCTAACGCCGCCACTCCGTTTCACGGTGCGGTGACATTACTGGGTTGCAACAAAACCGACCCTAAGGCTACCCAATACCGAGTGCAGTACAAGTACAGTTCGGACAACGGAGTCAATTTCACGCCATACACTCCGTTCGTTGGATTCACTTGGCCCTTGTTCCGTCTTGATGGCGCTGGCAATCCGCAGTTCCATTATCCCGTTTCCGATGCCCAGGGTTGGTATCCAATTGCCTTGCCCCCAGGTCCTAATCCATTTCTGCCACAGGACATTATTTTGGATTGGCCGACCTATGCAAAAGCAAATGGCCGTTACGTCCTGAAGCTCGAACTCGGCAACGGTGGTGTGGTTTCTTCAACGTCAGCTGAAGTCGCCTTCAATGTGGATAATTCCGCTCCTAGTGGCCCACTCACCATCGAGTGGCGCAAGGTAGGTGGTGGAGCCTTCCAGCTATTGACGCCACCCTGCCCGTTGGTTCGTCGTGGTTCAACACCAGCCGAACTCGAATTCCGAGTCACCCTCGACGCATCGGCAGCTCATCTGCGATCCGCGCAGCTGTTTGCCGGGGGCTGTGGTGGAGGCGATTTCGCATTTATCAGTGGCACAACCGAACATTGGCATACGGCCACCAATGACAATGCTGAATTGCTACAAGCTATCTACCGTTTGCCGGCTGCAACGCTCGAAGGCACTTATAGCTTTTCGGGTTTAGTGGTTAGCAGGGCGATGAATCCCAACGGTGGAGACGGCGGGCATCTGATTCTTCCGGATCCCTGGGAATACGATCCGGCAGACATCTACGTCAATCCGAACTTCGCCTTCTCCGTGATCAACGCGAATTAGAATTTCTGGATTAAGTTAGCCAGAGGGGACATGGGTATTCCTGTGTCCCTAGTGTAGTGTCCGCAAAATAACTAGGCAGAAACAATCTCCATTCTCTGGCCCCCCGGTCTGGATTGGTTTGCAGCTTTCATGGTTTTACTGCGCT
>JAYUSZ010000281.1:0-3739 GCA_043755435.1 Bryobacterales bacterium
CATCTGAAGGTGCGGTTGCATCCATCACGATGGAAAGTCTTCGCTTTATCTCCGCGGGTTCTTCTCTTTTCATTGAGCCGGGGTCTTGTGCGCTAGCCGCAATTGCGGTAACCATGAACGTGATGCTGAGTGGGTTTTTATAGACCATTGAGGAACACCATGAGGCGCTGGCCAACATCCGAGTCTTTACCCGCATTATACAAAGCTGGCAAAAGAACTGTACCAGAGGGCGGGTTATCGCACAATGCCCCTAACCTTGGTGCTGAGTGAAAGAAGTTAGAGGTAAAAAAATCTTCGGATGGCCTAAAGCGGTACTGAAATAGTAACCGTGCACTCACGTCGCAAACAACGCCATCGCTCAACACGTTGCTGTCTGGGCAGCCACTCCCATTCAACCTAGCAGCAATCCGGCACGATGTAGCTGATATCGCCAGCCAACGACCCATAGCTGGTGCAACAGACAAACTTGCCCAAGTGCTATTCATGTTTAGCAGATATGGAGAAAAGTCCCCGCTTCCGCCATTTGCTCGAAAGTTTCCTGCCATCTGCTGGCCCAATGATCTGCAGTTCGAAATGTCGTCAATTGAGGAATACGGGTAGCCGAGGTTAGGCGTTCCAAGTGTCACGAGAGCGATGGGCCTGTTTCGATTGAATTGTGTCGTCAATAGGAGTTGCCTTGCTATGAGTCCGCCCATACTATAACCGACCAGAACTATGTCACCTGATGGCACCTTCCGATTGAGGTAATCTCGGAGTTCATTTGCGCCAGTCTCAATCGTGCAATCAGAATCGCAGGACGAGAGTTTGCTTGGATTGGCACACCGCCCCCAATCAAAGTCAGCGAGAATCGCAAAACGCTGAGATGGCAATAGACGCAGGGTTCTCGCCAGCGGTTCAAGTGCACCACCAGATTGCCCGATTCCGTGGATGAGAACTACTGTGATTGGCGAGGGCAGGGTCGTCACCATTACTTCATTTGAATACGTCGAGTATCCTGAGCCATTCTGCGCTCGAACACGAAACGTGTAGGATGTGTTGGGCTGGTTGTTGATGATGGCAGTACTCACGAGAGACGCTGCCGGCCCGACGTCACTGAAGGTCGATATGGTCGCCGAACGGGATTCCACTCGAATTGCCGTCGCATCCGGCGCATTGTTATTCCAAGTCAAACTCACCTGCGTTGACGAAGTTGCTGTCGCTCTCAGATTCGAGGGAGCCGATGGAACGCCCAGCATCGTCGTGCCCGTGACCTCGTTCGAGTACGCCGAAATTCCTGCGCCAGTTTCGACCCTCATTCGATAAAAGTAACCCGTGGAAGCACTCAGACCAGAATCATCAAAAGAAGTGACGGACGGTCCAAGCTGACTGATCTCAGAATACTGCCCAGCTAAAGTTCGTCGCTCGATTCTGAATCGCACAACTCCTGTTGTCGTCGAAGTCCAGGAAAGTCGGATCTGCGATGCCGAAATTGCCGTCGCGCTTAGATTAGGGGCCGGAGGTAAAGGCGCGCCGGGTGTGGTCACAGCGATTTCGCTGGAATATCCAGAAAGGTTTGAATTAGTCTGAGACCGCATTCTGTAAGTGTAGGTAGTGTTCGCCGAAACGGCTGGATCCTGATAGCTGGTCGCCGAGTTCGAAAGAGTTGTGATGAGGGCGTAGGCTCCATTTGCACCAGTCCTGCGCTCCATCAAAAGGCTTGAGGCGTTTGTATTCGCCGAATTCCAAGTCACGATCACAAGATTTGGAGTTATAGCGGATGCTTGTAAATTCGCAGGTGGCGAGAGTTGAAAAGCTGGAACGGATATGCGAGTGACTGCCGAGTATTGCGAATATCCGTAATCGCTTTCCGCGCGAATTCTGTATTGGTAATCCGTACCCGGCGCGATGTTGGAATCATTGAATTGAATCGCTGGGGCTGCAACAATTGCTACCTCAGTAAATGGACCGAATCCACCTGTTTGCCGTTCGATGTGAAATCGGGTAGCAAGCGCGTCGGTAGAAATCCATGTTACTCGAATTTGGTTTGTTGACGTCGCTGACAGAGTTAAGCCAGTAGGGGGATTTAGAACTGGTGCCAATGGACCCGACACTGCCACCGTGATTTCGGCTTGTGTGAACGCTTCACCTATTTGGACAAGAAGGGGCAAACTTCCCCCATATGCAAGATCGACGGGAATCACTACGTTGATTTGGGCAAATCCATTGACGTTGCCTGGTGCGGATCCTGCGTACAAAAATTGTGCATTTTGGCCTGCTATTCGCACCGAGACTTTCGCCTGTACATTAGCAATCCCAGTGGCGATCATGCCGTTTGACCCTGGCGGATCCGTCCGGCCTTCGCCCGTCAAATACATCGTGATGTACGATCCAGGGGCGGCAGGATTCGTTAACGAGTTTATGGACCCATCCGAGTTTGTGATCGCCGCTTGCCCCTTGCCGGAAGCATCGGCACTAAATATTCCGGGCGCTGTGATTGCAACTGGTGTTAGTAGAGTAACGGAGGAGAGTCCAGCGCGAACCACTTGCACCTCAGTATCGGCCTTGCCGCTGATATTGTATGGCACCATGGCGGCGATTTGGCTGGGCGAAACGTAAATCAGAGGTGCGGCAACTCCATCAAAAAGTACTTGGACACCGGCAAGTGTGGTTGCAATTTTGCCTTGAGGATCAAGTTGCAAGTTTACTAATTGAGCAGGACCAAATGCACTGCCGAAAATAATCACCATTTCGCCTGGCGCGATTGGACCAGTTGCGTAGCTGGCTGCATTCACAATCGCTACAACGACGGGTTTGGGCGCCTGTGCCAAGGCGCAAAACGGCACGGCTAAACCCAAGAAAAGTGCCGTAAGCCTCGATTTGCCGAACATTATTTGGACTCCAGATTACTAAGTTAATCGGTAAAGTATTCCCGAAGCATTAGCGTGATACTAGCATATTGTTAGGTTTATCGTTTTCATTATTAATGAATTGCACCTAGCACCCCACGCCCCCAATCATCCGAACTATTAGTTGGAGAAACTTAAATGAAATTGCTAACAACGTTTGGATTGCTGCTTTTGGCGGGTCGTTTCGCGTCCGGTCAAGGGAGTTCACCAAGAATCTACATCGAACCACAAAGCGGATTTGAATCGTACTTATCGGCGGCTATCGTCAAGAAGCATGTTCCGGCTGTAGTAACACAAAGTAAAGAAAGTGCGACGTTCCTTCTCACCAGTGCTGTATTGGCAAAAGAAGAAAGTACCGGGTCCAAAGTGGCTCGATGCCTTTTTGCTTATTGCGCAGGGATACAGGGTACACAGACCGCCACTGTTCAGTTGGTGAACATCAAAACACAAGAGGTGGCATGGGCCTATAATGTTCGGAAAGGTTCTGCTAGCGCCTACCAAAGCACTGCCGAGGCTGCCGCAAAACATCTCAAGAAATTCTTTGAAGAGCATCCACAGTAAGATTTGGATTTGAATCGGGATACATCATCCGATAAGCATCCCGGACATTTTCCTCTAGCTCTTCAAGCGTTGCACCTTGGCCGAATACGCCTGGAACATGCGGTAGGCGGCCCACAAACCAAGGGCCGTCTTTCCAATACTCAAGCTGAAAACGCAGCGACATTATTTAGTTACTCTACCCATATCAAAAACATTCGATGGTGGAGGCGGCGGGAATCGAACCCGCGTCCGAAATGGCTTGACCTGCCAAGACTACGTGTGTAGCCAAATCTTCTTTCTCAACTACCGCTCAA
>JAYUSZ010000282.1:0-104456 GCA_043755435.1 Bryobacterales bacterium
GTGGTTCGCTACTCCTTTCCTGTAAGACTCTTTCATTCTCGACTACATGCCGGTTTATCCCGGCGCACGGAATTGAACCCCCGTCCCGGATTTCACGAATATGACAGATGTGGTGCCAATTACGCTAATTACGCTTCAAATTACGGGTTGACTTGGCCCAGTAGCAAGGTGCCTTGTAGTGGAATGCACCCTCCCTCAACAGAGCCCACTCAGCATTCCACCCAAGAGTAATAATGGCAACCATGTTGTGATCCACTCAAAACACCCGGCGCTTCAATTTTTCGACGGTGAACTTTGCAGTATCGGCAACAGCCATCACGGCCATGACTCCGGCCTGTACGGGATCGGTGACAACCAAGTCAGCGGCATCGGGAACACTGCCAGCCATGTTCAGACTGATCACCAGCAACCCCTGCTTGCGCACTTCGCGAACTGCCAGTTCAATCTCTCCGCCCATCAACGAACCGGCCAGCACTAGAGCCTTAGCTCTTGGTAACCGGCTAACGGCGCGGACGGCTTCGGCGAGTGGAATTTCACCTACCAAAGGAATTGTATCGACGGATATTTTTTCGCCGCGGATGTTGTGGCGGTCCGCCTCGGAAATTGCTCCGATGGCAACTTGCCCAACTTGCGCGCCGCCGCCCATGATGATGATCCGTTTGCCGTAAATCTTCTGCATGGTTTCAAAACGTTCGACAGCAGCAACAATGCTAAGGTTCTTCAATTCGGCGAACATCATGCCTGGTTCGCCGGGCATGGTGACCTCAAAATAAACTCACGATTCGGGATGGCTTTCGAGAATGGCTACCTGCGAAATATCGGCGCTGTGCCTGGCGATTACGCCTGTGAGTTGATGCAGCACACCGGTGCCGTTCTTTCCACGAACAACAAAGGCGATGGTTTCATGTTCCAACATGGCGTTATCGAATCACTTCATATTTTTTCAAGAGTTCATCCCAATGGCCTTGGGCACGCAGGATTAGTTCGGCTACTTCGCGAAGTACTCCATTGCCGCCTCCGCCTTGGGTAACCAGGTTGGCCACTTGCTTCACTTCAGGCCGGGCATTGGCTGGACAGACGGAAAAACCAACGCGACGCATGATGGTGACATCTGTTAAATCGTCACCGAATTAAACCACTTCCAAGATCCATTCTCTCAGGGGTATAGATTGCGGTGTACCTGGCATGGGTCTGCCCAATGTGGCTGCGGAGCCCTTATCATAAAATCAGTGACGAGTACGGAGCAAAGAAGCGCGTGGGGAGTGACCATCGACAGGAGGTCATGCACGGTATTTCCTGCTTTGCAAATACTCGAGTTCCTGTGCAAACACTCATCGACTTTCTGGAGACGGGCGAATCCATCGACGATTTTCTCGCCGTCTACCCACGATTCCCAATCAACACGTTTTCTCATTTCTCGAACTAAGCCGTGACATCGCAATTGACCAGTTGGTATGCGCGTCGTCGTAGACGCCTCCATGGATCCACTCGGTTTTGCGGAAGTGGAAATTCCCAAGAGACCGAAAAAACCCCTCAGGCTTAACTTCCAGACCTCCAGCGAACTAAAATGGGAGCCCCATGATGCACTCTCTCATGGAACAGGAGGAGTGTGCGACAGGACCGAAAGCCAGCCTGTTCAAAATGATTATCAGCAATGATTATCAGCAGTCAACGCATCCCGAATATTCCTGCGCTCCATCACGACGAACGAAAGACAATCTGTCAGACTCCAGTCTTTGTCCAAGCGTCCAGAGAAGAGCCGGATGGCGGACTCATTCAGGTCTTCGCTTTGCCGAACCACTTCAATGAGGGGATCACGTCGAATCTGTTCGAACCCATCTGCGGCGACCTTGCGGGTAGAGGCCGCCGACATTGAGTTCAGCCATTCCCAGCACACAGCTTCCGTGGTCACAATCACAGCGCGCGATCTGACCAGATAGAGATGCCATGCCATTGCGTCGCTGTGGTACTGATCGCGTGCGCGGGACAAGGCAATCCAAAATGCAGTGTCGGCGAAAAAATGAGGGATGTGAATTACCTCCGCTTGGCGGTCCCGTAGAGGTAGTGGTCGTGCTGGGCTGAAAGGTCGCTGGGGAGCTCGTCTTCCACCGCATGTGCCGCGAGCCACTGCAGGCCACTCAACGGCCCATTGGCAGGCTCTGAATTCGAATTGCGGAATGTCTCGATGTGCACAACAAATGCACGGCCTATCGGCAGATCCACTGGATGTTCCGGCACAATCACTTTGCCGTCAAAGTGAGCGTTAAAAGCAATCATTGGATACCTACCTGTTTCTAAGTATGGCAGAACTCGCGTGGGCAGCCAATCTGTCCAATCGGAAGATAGTACTGATTGTGCTGACCAGCCAGCAGTGGCCTGATGTTCAGTTGCATCTTGACAAGATCGCGGCCACGGTGATCGCGGCCCTACCGGGGCAGCTTTGCGGAAGTGGAAATTCCTATGAGACCGAAAATCAAGTCGGCTTGGGTCTGCCCCATAAGACCGCAGATCCCTTATCATGGAAGCTGTGACGATCGCGGAGCAAAGAAGCGCGTTGGCGTGAGTTGCGACCATCGACAAGGAGTCATGCACGGTATCCACTGCTTTGCAAATACTCGAGGGCCTGTACAAACACTAATCGACTTTCTTCAGACGGGAGAATCCATCGACGATTTTCTCGCCGTCTACCCACGATCCCCAAGCAACACGTTTTCTTGTTTCTCGAACTAAGCCGTGACATCGCAATTGACCAGTTGGTATGCGCATCGTCGTAGATGCCTCCATCGATCCACGCTTGGAGCGGTGTTTTCGTCACTTCTGATCGCAGATTCGGGCACAGGCACAATCTCAAATCAGTGCAACGGGATCTTTGGCAAGCTACGATGGAAAGAGGTCCACTATGGCAGCTCTTGATTGGTCGCAATGTCCCGCCGTTGAAAGCGTTCCCGGAAAGGTGAGCGGTGCCTGGGTTTTCAAGGGAACTAGAATGCCGGTGCAGACTGTATTCCTAAACCTAGAAGCAGGGATGTCACCGAAGGAAATCACGGAAGAATTTGATGTGACGCTGGACGAGATTGAGGCCGTGCTCCACTTTGCCAGCCAGAGTTTGGAACAGCCAAGGTCCAACGCCGGTTCATGAAAATCCTCTTCGATAACGGAACTCCACGATCTGTGGCCCGTTGCCTTGGCGGTCATGAAATCATACGGGCGCGTCAAATCGGCTGGCATGAACTGGGGAACGGAGAATTGATTCAAAGTGCCGAAGAAGCCGGGTACGATCTTCTGCTGAGTACAGACAAGAACATCCGGTATCAGCAAAATCTTTCCAATCGGAAGATAGCGCTGGTTGTGCTGACCAGCCAGCAGTGGCCTGATGTTCAGTTGCATCTTGAGAAGATCGCCGCTGCGGTGAGGGAGGCCCTACCGGGCAGCTATACGGAAGTTGAAATCCCCATGAGACCGAAAATCAAGCCCCCTCAGGGTTGACTTCCCGGATCGCGGATTCCCGCTAGCATTTTGCGGGAACTAACGGGCAAGGCGCTCCAGGAACACTAAGAATGAGGGAGCCTCCTTCCGGAATATCCACTCTCCAGTTCCATGCATTGCGGTCAGAATGGGGGCGTCGATTGACAACTTTCTAGTGAGATCCAAGACCAACGGATCCAGAGCATGGTCGGCTATCACAACGAAGTCCGAAGGCCATTCGGGGAGATTGGCTCCTGTGAGGGGGTCGAGCGAATATCCTTGTTGTCCCGAAATCAACTCAGATGCGCCATACAAACTCAAACCTTGATAATAACGCCGATTCTCAATCGTAACGCGAAGGGGCGAAAACTTGCGGAGGAACTCCAAATATACGGTTGGTAATGGCCATGAGCACTGAACGGAGTCGAGATCAGCGGGTGACGCTGGTGTCAACCAGTCGGTCGGGTTGGCTATATCTTGCCGCTCTCGACGGGACTTGGCAAGCTTTGACTCGAGGCGGCTCGCTGCAAAATCAATAGCGCTTTCCGGCGTGTCTAAGGCTTGGTGGCGTGGCGGCGGCGGAAAACCTGGGCCTTTCGGAAAACCAGCGGCTGCCCATCGCTTTAATTCCGCTAAAGGAAGTTGTTCTTCTCTCCACTTACCAGGATCGGATGGCAGCTTCCGAATGAAGTGCTGTCCAGCATCCATGGCCAATTCCTTGATCGCCTTGCCTCGCGCTTCGGTCGTGTGCGAAGACTTCAACGCAAAGTCAACGATCTTAGGGTAGCTGCCTACATCGGCCACCCTAATTAAGCCTTGTAAACTCCAATAAGCCGTGTGCGGATCAGCCAACCCTTGCTCGAACAAAGATCGAAAAGTAGAAGCACCGACCGGCACAATTTTGGCCAACTGCGCCATTGCATGCTCTCGGCAATGGTTCAGAGGTCCGCTCGTTGTGTATTCTGCCAGGATCGACAGCACATCTTCAGAATGGTAAGACGCTTCTCGCAACAAACGGGCAAAGAGTCGATGTGTCTCGATCCCATCCTGAGTTGCCATTAACTTGTGGCGAAGGCTAGTAAAGTTGACTTTTCGGGCCGCCATCTGATGATCCGATAGTATCGCAGATCGCTGAAACTGCCTATTTCGGCAGCAGGGTAACCTAAAACACCCGGCGTTTCAATTTTTCCACAGTGAACTTTGCAGTATCAGCCACAGCCATCACAGCCATCACCCCGGCTTGCACGGGATCGGTGACCACCAAATCAGCGGCATCGGGAACACTGCCAGCCATGTTCAGGCTGATCACTAGCAAGCCTTGCTGTCGGACTTCGCGAACTGCCAGTTCAATCTCCCCACCCATCAACGAACCGGCCAGTACTAGAGCTTTGGCTCGGGGTAAGCGGCTGACGGCGCGGACTGCTTCGGCGAGTGGAATTTCTCCTACCAAAGGAATTGTATCGACGGATATTTTCTCGCCGCGGATGTTGTGGCGGTCCGCCTCGGAAATTGCTCCGATGGCAACTTGCCCAACTTGCGCGCCGCCGCCCATGATGATGATCCGCTTGCCGTAGATCTTCTGCATGGTTTCAAATCGCTCAACCGCGGCGACAATGCTTAGATTCTTCAATTCGGCAAACATCATGCCCGGTTCGCCGGGCATGGTGACCTCAAAATAAACCCGCGATTCGGGGTGGCTTTCGAGAATGGCTACCTGCGAAATATCGGCGCTGTGCCTGGCGATGACGCCTGTGAGTTGATGCAGCACACCGGTGCCGTTCTTTCCACGAACAACAAAGGCGATGGTTTCATGTTCCAACATGGCGTTATCGGATCACCTCGTATTTTTTCAGGATTTCATCCCAATGGCCTTGGGCACGCAGGATTAATTCGGCTACTTCCCGAAGCACTCCATTGCCGCCTCCGCCTTGGGTAACCAGGTTGGCCACTTGCTTCACTTCAGGCCGAGCATTGGCCGGACAAACGGAAAAACCGACGCGGCGCATTATTGTGACATCTGTTAAATCATCGCCCACATAAACTACTTCGTCAGAGGAGACGCCGGCTTTGGACATGATTTCCTCGAAGATCGGGATTTTTTCTATATGCCCTTGATAGATGTATTTGAACTTGCATTGCTTGGCACGCTCCTCGGTGGCAGGCGAAACACGACCACTGATTAGCCCGCAAGTAACGCCATACCAGCCTAACCATTGCAGGGCGATTCCATCCTGCGCATCGAACCCCTTGGTCTCCCACATTTTTCCGTCGGGGCCGGGAACGTTAAAAAGCTTGCCGTCGGTCATCACGCCGTCAACATCGGTTAGAAGCAGGCGCACACGGGCGGCACGTTGTTCAAGTGTCAATTTCTGATTTTTCTCCTGATAGCTTTTAGATAAACGAACCCTATGAGGCCTTCAACCGATTACAATTGAAGGAGCCACGTGGACGTCTTCGACAAGATTACCGAATCCATCTCTCGTTATAACATGATTCCCAGCGGATGCCGTTTAGGAGTTGCTGTTTCTGGTGGAGCGGATTCCACCTTCTTATTGCATGCACTGTGGCAATTGGGGCATCGCCCTTTGATTGTCCTGCACATTAACCACCACCTGCGCGGGGCGGAATCTGATGCGGATGAAGCGCGTGTCCGGCAGATGGCGCAGAGCCTGGGGTTGGAGTTTCTATCCTTCGACTGGCATTACAAGCAACAGGAAAATTTGGAACAGGCTGCCCGGGAAGGTAGAAAAGGCTGGTTCACGAGTCTTATTAAAGATGATGTGATTGACCGTGTGGCGACTGGACACACCAAGTCCGACCAAGCTGAAACTGTTTTGTTCCGATTGTTGAGGGGAACTGGACCTCGGGGTTTGGCTGGGGTGTTGGCTAAAACTCGGGAAGGGCTGGTGCGGCCACTGATCGAAGTTGAGCGCGATGAAGTGGAACAATGGCTGGGAGATCGGGGGATTGATTGGCGGGAAGATGCCACCAATCGAGATACGGCGCTGGTGCGGAATCGAATTCGCCATCAGTTGCTGCCGGAATTGCAAAGAGAATGGAATCCATCGATAGTTGAAGTATTAGCACAACTGGCGGAATTGTCGGCTGATGAAGAAACTTACTGGCAACAGCAAATGGATCGGCTTATGGGCACGGTCTGGAAAAGCACAGGAACTGCTTTTGTGGCCCATGTTGATCAAGTTAAGCGCCTTCCCAGGCCAGTGCAACGCCGCTTGGTGCGGGCAATGATTGAACAGGCCAAGGGCGGGCTACTTCAGATTGACTTTTGCCATATTGAAAGCATTTTGTTGTTACTGAATGGTCCGGATGGGTCAGGGCGGGTGCAGATTCCCGGGTTAGACATCTTCCGATCCTTCGATTGGGTTCGTTTTGCGGAGCCTGGCCTGGATACTTTGGAGAACAGGAATTATGAATACGACCTACCGATTCCTGGAATTCTGGAATTGCCTGGGGGCGATGCCACAATCACGACGAAACTAGTGGATGGGGATTACGTTTATACTAAAGGTAGTGTTGATATTGATTTGAAACAGGTTGGTGGACGGTTGGTTGTCAGGAACTGGATGCCGGGAGATAGGTATCATCCTGATGGCGCTTCGGAAGAAGCTAAGATCAAGACCTTGTTTCAAGATTTCAGGGTCCCCTTATGGGAAAGGCGACATTGGCCGATTGTATGTGTTGGGGACCAGATTCTTTGGGCTGATCAATTTGGTGTAGCTAAAGAGTTTGTGGCGCGGCCTGATTCGGTAAAAGTCTTACATCTTGATGTGGCTCGTAAATAGTTCTGGCGCGATAGCCAGGTAAATGTTTTGCATTTTTAATTGGGTTATGAATCGGATGGGGACACTTTGACGTCTCTATTATTGAGGAACAAATGAATTCAAACGTCAGAACGGCGATTATTTGGGTTGTGATCATGTGTATGGCGGTCATTTTATGGACAGTCATCCCACGTGGTAAAGGAAAGCCGACACAAGCGCTAACCTTTACTGAGTTCGTGAAAGAAGTGGAAGCGGGCAAGGTGAAGAGTGTCAAAGTGAACGGCTCGGAAGTATCGGGCAACTTTGCAGACGATCCTACGGCCACGCTGAAGACCACTCTTCCGACAAACTACCCCGACATTTACAAGACCCTTCGCGAGAAGAACGTCAATGTGGAAATCGCTGAGACTTCCAGTGGCAACTTAGTTTCCATTCTGATCAATATTGTCCCGTTTGTGTTGCTGTTCGCATTCTGGATTTTCATGATGCGCCAGATGCAGAGCGGCGGGAACAAGGCGTTGAGCTTCGGCAAGAGTCGAGCCCGCCTGCATTCGTCCCAGCAGAAGAAAGTGACTTTCAAAGATGTGGCAGGTGTGGATGAAGCCAAGGAAGAATTGCAGGAAATCATTGAATTCCTGCGGGAACCCCAGAAGTTTCAAAAGTTGGGTGGGCGTATTCCAAAGGGAGTCCTCTTAGTAGGTTCTCCTGGAACTGGTAAGACGCTGCTGGCTCGTGCAATTGCCGGCGAAGCCAACGTTCCGTTTTTCTCTATCTCCGGTTCGGACTTCGTGGAAATGTTTGTTGGCGTAGGTGCCAGCCGCGTTCGCGATCTGTTTGAACAGGGTAAGAAGAATGCGCCTTGCATTATCTTCATCGATGAAATTGACGCAGTGGGCCGCCATCGTGGCGCAGGGCTGGGCGGCGGTCACGATGAACGGGAACAAACCTTGAACCAGTTGCTGGTCGAAATGGATGGGTTTGAATCGAATGAAGGCGTGATCCTGGTTGCAGCAACCAATCGACCTGACGTTCTTGATCCCGCATTGTTACGCCCTGGCCGGTTCGATCGCCGTGTGGTCGTCAGCCGTCCGGATGTGAAGGGTCGCGAACAGATCCTGAAGGTTCATACTAAGAAGACTCCGCTTTCCGATGACGTGGAACTTTCGGTAATCGCTCGTGGCTGCCCTGGATTCTCTGGAGCGGACTTAGCGAACCTGGTAAATGAAGCAGCTTTGATTGCGGCCCGGCAGAATCGTAAAGTTGTGGCGCAGTTCGATTTTGAATTGGCTAAAGATAAGGTGATGATGGGCGTGGAACGCCGGTCCATGGTTCTTAGCGATGCCGAGAAAAAGAATACGGCTTACCATGAAGCTGGTCATGCTGTAGTCGCCGTGCTGATTCCTGAAGCGGATCCGCTGCATAAGGTCACAATCATTCCTCGCGGAATGGCATTGGGACTGACCATGCAACTGCCGATTGACGATAAGCATTCCTACGACACTGGTTACCTTGAGGCTCAGATCACCATTTTGATGGCTGGCCGCATTGCCGAAGAATTGTTTATGCACCACATTACAACCGGTGCCGGCAACGATATTGAACGTGCTACGGATCTGGCTCGCAAGATGGTTTGCGAATGGGGCATGAGCGATTTGGGACCAATGAGTTTTGGGAAGAAGGAAGAGCAAATTTTTCTTGGCCGGGAAATCAGCCAACACCGAGACTATAGCGAAGCCACAGCTATCAAGATTGATGAACAGGTTCGCCGTATGGTGGATAAAGGCTATACCCGTGCGAAGGTAATCATCTCTGAGCATTCCGAAGCGCTGATTAGAGTGGCTGAAGCATTGTTGGAACGCGAAGTGCTGGACGGTTCTGAGGTGATTCAGTTGATCAACGGGGAAACGTTGGCAGCGGCAAAATATACTTCCAGCAACAAGAGTGGAGAAGCAAAGCCTCAGGCACTGAAGCCTGAATCCAAGCCAAGTAGTGGGCTACGAGTGCCACCCTTGATGGATGGACCTCAGCCCGCGTGATTGTTCCAGAATTTCCTGTTTATATATTTGATGTCGACGGCACGCTGACCAACAGCGCCGTCGACATTTGTCCTTCTGTGGCACAAGTTCTGGAAAAATACGGACTGCCACCTCAGAGCCATGAACTACTGCAATCCTACATTGGGCTTCACCTGGAGGCTCTGTTTCGTGACTTGGATCCTGGCATTACAAAAGAACGAAGCGATGCCATGATTGCTGATTACCGGACTATCTATCATGCCCGGGAACACAGTGCGACTCGCCTGTATGAAGGGGTATCGGAAATGCTGTCAGGGCTGCCGGGGCGCAAGTCGACGGCTACCACCAAAGGCACTCCAGCGACAAAAGTGATCCTGCAAAAGTTTGGCGTGATTCACCACTTTGAACATGTGCAAGGTACGGATGGTTTTCCCGCGAAACCTGAGCCTGATGTGATTCTGAAGACGATTGAACTATTTGGAGTTCGTCCGGCGGATTGCCTTTTCATTGGTGATTCAGCCGCTGATATGGAAGCGGGAAAACGCGCAGGAGTGAAGGTATGCGGAGTCAGCTATGGCTACGGCAACCATGCTCATATGCGGAGCCTGCAGCCTGACTATTGGATCGACACCCCTACTTCTTTGCTACCGCGCTAACAGCTTTTCAATTTGGCGTTCCAACTCCGATTCAGACAGCCGACCGGGGTGATATAGCCTGACAATGCCCTTACGGTCGATGAGTGCGAAGGTGGGGGTGGTGCTAACTCCGTAGCGAACCATGACAGGCTCACTGATGACCACGGGGACATCGGCTAGACCTTTGTAGAGTTCCTGCCAGATTTTGGCAATTTCCGCATTTTCTTCCTCGGCTGTGGCGTTGTCGCTTTTCTTTTCGGTGGAACCATACAGGCGTGTTGGGGCGATTACGGCTAAACCGCGGTCTTTGTATTTGGCAGTGACGCGAGCCAGTGATGCCGCTTGCGATTTGCAGTCGCCGCACCAGTGCGCCCACAAGAAGACCAGGACCGGCTTGCCCTTCAACTTCTCCAAACCTTCAATTTCTGGAGCGGGCTGGCCTTCTAATGTTAGTAGGTTGATATTCTTTTGGATGCGGATTTTAAGGAGCGTCAGGGCATTCCAGCGGTCTAGCTCAGACTTAAGTTCTGTGATGGCCTGCTTCTTCTTACCGCTGATGGCAAGCACTCGGGATCGGACTTCGATGGATGCACCCAATGCGGTTCGGAGCATGGTGCTGCTCTCCAGCTTTTCCTTTTTCAGAAGAGTTTCGACGATAGCCCTGGTTTGAGTCGCGTATTGTTCAGCGGACTTGTAGTCTTTGAATGACAGGGCCCCTCGGGCAAGCCAGCTTAGGGCTTCTGCGTATTCAGCATTTTCTCCATTTGCCTTGCGAAAGTCTTCGGCATAGGCAGCGGCGCCTGCAAGGTCACCGGCAGTGATCTTGCCGCGCACATCCTGCAGGACGGGTGCTGCGATGAGAGTCAGCGTCACAAAAGGGAGAATGAAGGTTTTCATGATGGTTCTATTTCATACTAGCCAGTTCAGTTAGGGAGAGGCTTCCGGTGTAAATCGCCATGCCTAAGGCGGCGTGGATATTCATGGCGAGCAGGGCGCGGACATCGTCCAATGTGGTGATGCCACCCGCTGCTGTGATTTCATGTTTAGTCGCCGCTCTTAGCCGAGCGAACCAATTGAGATCAGTGCCTTGCATCATGCCTTCCTTGTCGACATAAGTGCAAAGGAAGCCACCGCAATATTGTTCCAGTTCGCTGATGACATCTTCAGCAGTGAGCGTTGTTGCCTCCTGCCATCCTTTCACTACGATTCGGCCATCTTTGGAATCGAGGGCCAGAAGAATTTTATCAGGCCCTACTTCGGTGCAGATGGATTTAAGTAAGGCGTGATTGATTCCGCTTTTGGTGAACGCGCTGGTGCCAACGATCACGCGGCTTGCACCTTGGTCCAGAAGCTTACGAGCACGTTCAGGAGTTCGCACTCCACCGCCAACTCGTGTGGTTGCATGGGCTGCAAGTGTTTCCACAATGCTGTCGTTTGCACCGCGCCCAAGTGCGGCGTCGAGGTCGATCACTTGGATCACGGGGAAGGCAGAAAACTTTTCAAGCATCACCAGTGGTGCTTCGCCTTCCAGAGCCTTTTCCCTGCCCTGAACAAGCTGTACAACTTTGCCATCCATCAAATCGATACAGGGAATAATCAAACTGTTTTCCTCACTACTATTCCGTATTTATCCAGAAACTCTTTTAAGTCATTCACAGTGTAGGTTCCGTAATGGAAGATGCTGGCGGCAAGAGCGGCATCGGCCTGGCCTTCCGTTAACACTTCCAGAAAATGTTCGGGAGTACCGCCACCTCCGGATGCGATTACGGGAATGCGAGTAGCGCGAGACACTGCTGCGGTTAGTTGGCAATCGAAGCCTTGCTTCACTCCGTCGGCATCCATCGATGTCAGCAGAATTTCGCCGGCACCCATTTGCTGCCCGCGGGCGGCCCATTCCACGGCATCGATCCCTTCATCTACGCGGCCGCCTTTGGTGAAAACGTTCCAACCACCGTCGGGCCGCTTTCGAGCATCAATCGCTAGAACTACCGCTTGGGACCCGAACTCGGCGCTTAATTCTGTGATCAATTCGGGCCGGCGGACGGCAGAGGTATTCACGCTGACTTTGTCGGCACCTGCCATCAGAATTTTGCGCGCATCAACAATACTCCGAATTCCGCCGCCAACGGTGAGGGGGATAAATACTTTGCGCGCAGTGCGGGCTACAACATCCACCATGGTGTTGCGTTCGTCGCTGGAAGCGGTGATATCAAGGAATACTAACTCGTCGGCAGACTGTTCGTTATAGCGTGTGGCCAATTCAACTGGGTCGCCTGCATCACGGAGATTGACGAAGTTGATACCCTTTACAACGCGGCCGCCGGTGACGTCAAGGCAAGGGATAATGCGTTTTACAAGCATGGAATCGAAGGTCCAGGAGTGATCAGAGTTCGACAAAGTTTTTCACAATTTTCAGGCCAAGAGGCCCGGATTTTTCGGGATGAAATTGCACGCCAAAGACATTGTGCGATTCCAAAGCGGCGGTAAATGGTTCCGCATATTGGCAGGTAGCGGCGGCTTGTGGAACGACTGGGGCAAAATAACTGTGGGCAAAATAAAGATACGGACGCTCACCCATGCCTCGGAATAGTTGAGAGTTGGGCTTAGGCTCCACTTCATTCCAACCCATGTGGGGCACGCGGGCATCTTCGGAAAATCGTTTAATCATTCCAGGAAACAATCCCAGACCCTTCACGCCAGGGGCTTCTTCGCTTTCTTCAAAAAGAGCTTGTAGGCCGAGGCATATTCCTAGAAACGGAATGCCGGCTTCAATGCGGTTTAGGAGAGTTTGACGAACGCGCATGGCATCGAGCGAACGTAACATCTGACCAAAATGACCAACACCGGGCAAAATGATTTTGGAGGCTTTGTTGAGGCCCTCAGCATCGTCCACCAATGTGTATGTTGCGCCGATTTCCGCCAACGTGTTTTGAACGCTGCGAAGATTTCCGGCACCGTAGTCAAACACGGCGATCATAACAAACCTTTGGTAGAAGGTAACTGGTCTTTCAAGCGCGCGTCAGTGGAGCAGGCGAATTTCATGGCTCGGGCGAAGCATTTGAAGATGCCTTCAATCTTGTGATGGTTGGAACGGCCATAAAGGATTTTGGCGTGGAGATTGCCGCCAACATGCACGGTAAATCCGTCAAAGAAATCGTGCAAGAGCTCTGTTTGCAGGCCTCCCACGTGAACCACCTTTACCTTATGGTCGTATACCAAGGCGGGGCGGCCGCCGAGATCGACGGCTACTACAGCTAGAGTTTCATCCATTGGAAGGACGAAATAGCCAGCGCGATTAATGCCCTTGCGATCACCTAACGCCTTGGAGAACAGTTGTCCCAGCACAATGCCCACATCTTCCACGGTGTGATGCTGATCTACATCCAGATCGCCGGTGGCTTGCAATTTCATGTCGAAGCCACCGTGCTTGGTGAAGAGTTCCAGCATGTGATCCAGAAAGCGGATGCCAGTGTCGATTTCGTACTTGCCCTTGCCTTCGATTTTCAGTGAGCCGCGAATTTGCGTTTCTTTGGTGATGCGCTCCACCGAGGAAGTTCTTACTGGCATAGAAAAGTCTCCAGTTGATTAATATCGTCAAGGACGGCGATGGCACCTTCGTCCCACAGAAGCTTAGTGGTTGTTTCGGCCTGCAAACTGCCTGGATGATTGATGCCGATGAAGGGCATTCCAGCAGCAGAGGCCGAACGAGCATCATCCACAGTGTCGCCAATATAAAAATATTCAACGCCGGGAATTTGAGCTTGGATTAATTCCAGACCTTCGGGACCGGGCTTACCTATTTTTACTTCGTCGGCACCAATCAAGGGTTGAAACTTCAGCCTGGGGGCAAAGCGGTCGAGGGTAATTTGGGCTTCCTCTTTGGTCCGGCCGGTGAAAATGGAAAAATGGAATTTCTTGTTTAGCCGTTCAAGGGAGCCTGGATTGGCGATCCATCGTTCGCGCCACATCAGGCCTTCTTCGGGAGTTGGGCCATAGAACACTTTTTGGAAGTGGTCCACTACCGTTTGATATTCGACGGCAGTTCCGAGGTCGGCGGCCATTTTTTGTGAGAGCAACCAATCGTTATTCCATCCGCCTTGATTCTTGTAGTCCTGAATCAAATTCCTGGTGATTTGTTTTCCTGTGAAATGTTCCACGGTGGCGCAAATGGCGGCGCGGTAAGATTCGTGCACGTCAACAAGCACACCATCCATGTCGAAAATAATCAGGTCTTTGGTGGCTACCATATGGCTGAGAGTTCCTCCAGAAAACGGCGGATCTGGTCCCTGGTTCCGACTGTGACGCGGACACACCCAGGCAGTTCGTAACTGCGATCGCGAACTAAAATGCCTCGACTTCGGAGGGTATCTCGAATGGGTATGGCCCGGTCTCCGGCATGAAGCAAAACAAAGTTTGCCTGACTTTGAAAATAGGGAATTTTCAATTTTTCCAAGCCAACGTAAAGTAATTCGCGTGCGGCAAGCACTTCGGTAACATAGCGGCGGATATAGCCTTGATCGCGCACAGCAGCGCGGGCGGCGAGGGCAGCGAGAGAATTGACGCTGTAAGGCGACTGTGCCTTGTGCGTCCACTTTATATTCGATGCGTTAGAAAATAGACAGCCAAAACGCATGCCCGCCATTCCGTAGACTTTAGAGAATGTCCGGCTTACGAAGAGGTTGGGGTATTCAGCCATTAAGGGGAGGGCTGTGATGCCGCAGAATTCGTAGTAGGCTTCATCTATCAAGACGGCGGCATTGGGAGCTTTTTTGAGGATGCGTTCAATACCGTCGAGGTTGGTACCAGTACCAGTGGGGTTATTCGGATTGGCGATGAGAATTGCGCGGGTGGATGGAGTGATTGCCCCCAATAATTCCTGAAGTGGGAATTCCAGCTTGGCTACGCGGTAATCAATTTCGCGAACAACGGCACCGGCCACTTCGGAATAGAATTTGTACATTGCATAGGTGGGCCGTAATGTAAGGACTTCATCATCGTCGTCAACATAGGTGTTCACCAGAACTTGAATGGCTTCGTCGGTACCGTTGGTGAACAGCATTTCTTCGTCTGCGACCTGGAAGAATTGGGCGAGTTCTTTTCTTGCTTGGGTGTACTCGGGATAAACGGCGAGATCATTTTCGACCAAATTTTCGGCTATGAATTGAGTGACTCGCGGAGAACAGCCGATGGTATTCTCGTTGAAATCCAAGCGCAGCTTGTCTGCACGGTCGCCGGTGGGCGGCGAATATGGGGCCATGCGTTCCACCGCTGGGCGCGGCCTTAGTTCTTCTTTCGGCACCGTTCAGCTTCTCCTTTTTTGATGATTAAATCTGGCTTCAGCACTGCGGGCATGGGCTTCCAAGCCCTCGGCACGGGCGAGGGTTGTAATGGCCGGGAGCAATTTTTCCAATGCCTTGTTCGATAGTTGTTGCGTGGAGATGACTTTTACATAGTCGGCAGAAGACAAACCACCGCGAAGACGAGCAGCACCGGAGGTGGGCAAAACGTGATTGGGTCCGGATGAATAATCTCCAGCGGCTTCGGGACTGTTGGGGCCAATGAAAATGCTGCCGGCATGACGGATGGCCGGAACCAGACTGGCGTCAGGAATGCTTAAGTGTTCAGGCGCAAATTGATTGGAAATTTCCACGGCATGCTGTAACGACTTCACTAAGATAATGGCGCTGTTGTTATCAATGGCGATGCGCGCAGTTTCAGCAGTTGACAGCGTGGCCAGCTGAATTTCAATTTCACTCGCTACTGCGATGGCCAACGCTTTCGAGGTTGTCAGGAGGACGGCAGAGGCATCTGTATCATGCTCGGCTTGAGCCAACATATCAGCGGCGATCCAAGAAGGGTTTCCTTCGGATGCGATGATGAGGATCTCAGTAGGGCCTGCAATGAAATCGATGCCTACTTCACCGGCAAGCAATTTTTTAGCGGCGGCTACATAGATGTTGCCTGGTCCGACAATTCGATCGGCTTGTGGAACGGTTTCGGTGCCATAAGCGAACGCGGCGATGGCTTGGGCTCCTCCCATTTGAAAAACATTCTTAACGCCGAGGAGGGAGGCGGTGCCGAAGATTTCAGTTACAGGCCTTGGAGAGGCCACGCAAACGTTGGGGACTCCGGCAACCTGGGCTGGAATCACCGTCATCAACAAAGTGGAAGGAAGCGGATAACGGCCAGAGGGAATGTAAGCAGCAACCGTATCAAGAGGGCGGACTACTTGTCCCAACCTCAAGCCAGGGGCCACCAACTTCGATTTTGCCTGGGGCAGTTGCAACTCAGCAAACGCGCGAATATTAACCGAGGAAATTTTTACTGCCTCGCGAAATTGCTTCGATAGTTTCTTTTCCGCGGCTTTCAATTCAGCAAGAGGGACGACAACGGTCCTGCGGTCAAGCTTGTCGAATTTGCGGGCATATTCCAACAGAGCCTTGTCGCCGCGTGTACGCACGGCTTGAAGAATGGGACGGACAATTTCCTCGGCCTCTTCAAAGCGCGCCGCCTTACGGGAGAGGATTGCTGATACTTGCTTGCTGTCTACGATTCTGATCATATGCTTACATCACGATCTTGTTCAGGGGATATTCGACGATGCCCTGTGCACCCGCTTCCTTTAAGCGGGGAATAATTGTGCGCACTGTTGTTTCTTCAAGGATGGTATTTAGGGCCAGCCAGTTTTCGTCGCTCAAGTGCGAAATCGTAGGTTTCTTCAAGGCAGGCAGCACTGAAAGCACTCGGTCCAAATTCGCTTTTTCCACATTGAGCATGAGGCCCACTTTACCCAATGCGTTGATAGCACCATCCAGCAGCATTTTAATGTCGCTCAATTTGCGGCGTTTCCAATCGTCAGCCCAGGCTGTTTTGTTGGCGATTAACTGCGTATTCGATTCCATGATGGTTTCTACAATTCGCAAATTATTGGCGCGCAAGGAGGATCCGGTTTCTGTCACTTCCACAATTGCGTCAGCAAGTACCGGAGGCTTTACTTCAGTGGCACCCCAACTAAATTCCACTTTGGCATTGACTGCATTGCGTTCCAGATATCGTTTGGTGGCATTCACCAGTTCAGTTGCAATTACTTTGCCTTCCAAATCTTTCACGGTTTTTACCGGAGCTGATTCGGGGACGGCCAGCACCCATCGAACTTTTCCGAAGCTTTGCTTGGCATAAACCAGGTCGGCAACAACTTGCACATCGGCTTCGTTTTCTATTACCCAATCGAGCCCCGTCAAGCCTGCGTCCAAAACGCCATCTTGCACGTAGCGCGCCATTTCCTGCGCACGGATTAGCATGCATTCAATTTCCGGATCGTCGATACCAGGGAAATAGGAACGGCTGGAAATATTGATATTGAATCCCGCACGACGGAACAGATCCACCGTTGCGTTTTCAAGACTACCTTTTGGGATACCTAATTTTAATTTCTTCATGATCAACTCTTATAGACGGAATTCGGATCGTAGGTTTGCTTTTCAGTGACGACCCATTCGTCACCCTGCAAGGTGCGGTAAAAACAGCTTTGGAAGCCATCGTGACAAACACCGGGGCCAAGTTCTTCGCCTTGGATCAAAAGCGCGTCCTTATCGCAATCGGTTTGAATCGATTTGATGACGATCTTATGTCCAGAGGTTTCCCCTTTCAGCCACAATTTTTTGCGTGAGCGGCTGTAAAAGCATGCATAGCCAGTTTCACGAGTAATGCGGAATGATTCCTCATTCATGTAACCGACCATCAGGACGCGACCGGTCTTATGATCCTGAATGACGGCAGTGATCAGTCCATCGAGTTTTGAAAAGTCCAAATCCATATTGATTCCCTACTGCCAATTTGAAAAAGAAAAAGCCCGCCTTTTTGGGGCGGGCGTCTTTTCAATTCCATGTTTGAAAATTGTTTAAGAACAGGCCCGCGCGCGCACTACGTCCGCATGATGATGGGGATGATGGTGGATGGCGCAAGCAATGAACAGCTTCATGAACTTTCTACTATAGCAAACTCGAAGTGATGGAACATCAAATTCTTCCCTCAATTTTCAAATTCCGATAAGATAAGACCGATGTTCAGACGATCGTTCGTTACGGCACTTAGCGCTGGCATGGCCACCCGCCGCCTGTTGGCACAAGCAGTTACAGATGGCACTTCAATGAATGCCGAAGTAAAAGTGGAAGGACCGGCGAACGGTTCGCCGCATGCAGGGAAAATACTGGCGGCAATTCAACCACACTCCGACGACATCCCTATTTTTGCCGCAGGCACCGTTGCAAAGCTAATCCGAGAAGGCTATAGCGGGTACTTGATTCGAATGACCAATGACGACATGGCAGGCCCTGGAACGATTGGCGATACGGTATTAGCTAACGAAAAAGACAACAATGCAGTTGCGCGCGTGTTGGGACTGAAAAGAGTTTTCAATTTGAATTATGCAAATCATCAAATGGATAAAGAATCGCGCTTGGAAATAAGAGCGCGGCTTATCTTCCTGTTCCGTTTGCTGAAAGTGGATACGGTGATTTGCTACGATCCAGTGGCACATTACGAAGAGAATCCAGACCATTACGTAACAGCGCAAAGTGTGGAAGCTGCCTGCTGGATGGCCGGTGGATCAAAAGACTACCCGGAGCACTTTGCGGCAGGGCTTGCTCCCCATTCGGTGAAAGAAAAATATTACTTCTCGCGCGGTCCGCAAGTGGTGAACCGTGTGGTGGACATCAGCGGCACGATGGATGTGAAGGTGGCAGCAAATCGAGTGAACCTTGCGCAAGGCCCCGGTGGAGACAACGGTGCGGCACTGCGAAAATCGTTGGCGGATCGTGGTTTGAAACTGCCGGTGCTGGGTGACGATGACCAAACAGCATCGAACCAGTACATTAAACATCTAGTGCTGCAGCGCGATGCTGAAGTGGGCAAGCGTTATGGCTTGGCCTTTGCAGAACCGTTCCACTATATTGGCCCAGAGCTTGATCGTGTGGAAGAATATGTCCGTAAGAATGCGGTGAAGGTGAAGCCATGAAGAAGCTGTTTCAGTTATCGCAACTGGCGTTCTTGGCTGGAGCACAAGTTCCCGATTGGCGTCATATCAGCAACGGCTCCGTGATCCCCGACGAGACCTACGCCGACCAACCTTATGTTGTGAAAACGGGCGACGGAGCATGGCTCACCGTAATTACAACGGGCAGCGGTAAAGAAGGCGAAGGTGGGCAGCACGTCATCAGCTTGCGCAGTACTGATCGGGGCAAGAGTTGGGAAAAATCAGTTGACGTAGAACCATCGAATGGACCGGAAGCCAGCTACGCTGTGCTACTGAAAGTGCCTAGTGGCAGGGTGTATGTATTTTATGACCACAACACCGATAACATCCGCCAAGTGATTGCTGACAAGCCAGCTTACAAAGATGGCTTTGTGAAGCGCGTTGATAGCTTGGGACATTTTGTCTTTAAGTTCAGCGATGATCATGGCAAGTCGTGGTCAAAGCAACGTTACGACATTCCGATGCGTGATTTCGAGATCGACCGCAAGAATCCCTATGCCGGGAAACTCAAGTTTTTTTGGAATGTAGGCAAGGCCTTTGCCGCCGCGGGCGCTGGTTATGTTCCGCTTCACAAGGTAGGCGGATTTGGAGAAGGTTTCTTCACTTCAAGTGAAGGGGTACTGCTGCGCAGCACCAATATCCTTACTGAACATGATCCGCTGAAGCTTCAGTGGGAGACCTTGCCTGACGGGGATATCGGTATCCGTACGCCCACGGGTGGGGGACCAATTGCTGAAGAACAGAGCTTTTCGGTGATGAGTGATGGGTCCCTGTTTTGTGTATTTCGCACGATTGACGGGCACTCGGCCTACACCTATAGCCGAGACGGCGGGCGTACTTGGGACCCCTCACGCTACATGAGTTATGCCGATGGCAGGCTAATGAAACACCCCAGGGCCGCGAACTTCGCCTGGCGTTGCGAAAACGGGAAATACCTTTATTGGTTTCACAATCATGGCGGTCGATTTATTCGCGAGCATACTAATCGCCGTAGTATCGCTTATGAGGATCGCAATCCAGTTTGGATGGTGGGCGGAGTGGAAGTGGATTCCCCTCGTGGAAAAATCATTCAATGGTCGCAACCGGAAATTGTACTTTACGATGATGACCCGTTGATCCGAATGAGCTACCCGGATTTGGTAGAGGAGGGCGGCGAATACTTTCTTACGGAAACGCAGAAAGATGTAGCGCGTGTTCACAAAATCGACCGGGGATTATTGGAAGGCTTGTGGAGTCAGTTCGGCGAAAAAGGAACAGTCGCAACGAAAGCGATGATTTTGAAAATACAGGAAGCCATGCCAAAGAGTATACAGGCACCGGCGCTTCCATTGTTTGTGCGGCGATCAGCCAGGGCCGATCACGGAATCGACCATCTGCGTAGCGGGGTTTCCCTTGACATTTGGTTTCAACTAAAGTCGGTGAATGCTGGGCAGATGCTGGTGGACAACCGCACTGCGGATGGCAAGGGCTTTGTTATTCAAACAGCGGCCAACGGGGCGATTGAGATCGTACTCAATGATGGGCGTACGGAAACTCGCTGGGCTTCGGACTCAGGAGTTATCCAGGAAGGGAAGCGCCACCATGCGGCGGTGATCGTTGACGGGGGACCAAATATCATCAGCTTTGTGGTTGACGGCAAATTCTGCGACGGAGCAGATCAACGGCAATTTGGGTGGGGACGCTTCAGCCCGAATTTGTATTCGATGAATGGAGACAAGCTTCTGCGAACCGGCTCGGAAGTTTTACGGCTTCTTGTTTATGGCCGAGCGCTAAGGACGGCTGAGGCAATTAGTTCGTTCAGTGCGGGCCTGTGAGCATACCAACTCTCCTGATAGGATATTGTTAGTAAATCTGGAGTAAAGTTGAGATGAAAAAGGTCCTTTCGGTATTTTCTTCCGCAGTCCTTGTTTTAAACGCTGCTGAAGTGGGGTTGGCTCCATTAGGCAGCTATACACCAGCAGAACGACGCTACTGGGCCTTTCAACCTCGCGCGAGTGTAGGTCCACCTGTACTTTCGGATTCGATTGCGAAAGCTTGGATTCATACTCCCGTGGATGCTTTTCTTCTTGAAGGAATCCGCAAGGCCGGCCTGAAACCAGCCCCTGCTGCGACACGTGAGGAGCTAATTCGTCGAGCCACTTTCGACATGCTTGGTTTGCCACCAACGCCGGCAGAGATCGGTGCTTTTGTTCGTGATTCCTCGCCAAAGGCTTGGGAAAAGGTGGTGGATCGGCTGCTGGCGTCACCGCACTATGGGGAGCAGTGGGGTCGTCATTGGTTAGATGTTGTCCGCTTTGCTGAATCTGACGGCTATGAATACGACATGCACCGGCCGGATGGGTATCGGTATCGCGACTATGTAGTTCAGAGCTTCAACGAAGATAAGCCGTACGATCAATTCATCAAGGAGCAATTGGCTGGTGATGAAATGGATTCAACCAACCAGAAATTTCTGGTGGCAAGTGGTTTCAACCGTCTGGGCCCGCTCCGCAAAAATGCAGGCAACCAAGATGTGGCAAGTTCCAGAAACGAAGTCTTGACCGAAGCAGCCAATATTACTGGTGCTGCGTTCCTTGGATTGACAGTTGGATGCGCCCGATGTCACGATCACAAATTCGATCCAATTCGACAATCGGATTATTACCGTTTGCAAGCCCATTTCGCACAATTGCAGCCGCATGACATTGTTCAAGCCAGCAAAGAAGAACAAGAAGCCTACAAGGCGAAGATTACTCCGATGGAGCAAGAAATGCGCCGACTGCAAATGCAATTGAGGCGCGCGCCGGAATCGGAAAAAGGGAAAATCGAAATGCAACTGGAGGAGTTGGATGAAAAAATGCCTCCTCCGTTGACTTCTATTTATTCGGTGAAAGACACCCCTGAACAACCAACTCCAATCAAGATACTCTTCCATGGGGACCATTTGAATCCCACGGCAAAAGTTGGGGTTCGTCCGTTGGGTATCTTGTTGGATGGCCCAATCCCAGAGGAACCGCTAAACACAGCCAAGCCCAGATTGAAACTTGCAAATTGGATTGCGGATCCTGCAAATCCCTTAACAGCCAGGGTGATGGTAAACCGGGTTTGGCAGTATCACTTTGGCCGTGGCATTGCGCCATCGGCCAATGATTTCGGGCGTATGGGGGGCCGCGCATCCAATCCGAAACTGCTTGATTGGATGGCCAATCAGTTCGTTCAAGATGGGTGGAAACTGAAGTCCCTGCATCGATTGATTCTGCTGTCCAGTGCGTATCAGCAATCGAGTGTTTCACCGCTTGAAAAAGATGGGTTAGAAAAAGACCCGGAGAATGCTCTGCTGTGGAAGTTCAGTCCGCGGCGTTTGGATGCCGAGGAAATTCGCGATTCCATGTTGTCGATTTCAGGCAGATTGAATTCCAAGTTAGGTGGCCCAAGCTTCATGGTGCCCATTGAAAAAGATCTGGTGCTGATGTTGAAGCGTCCGCAATATTGGGCAGCAACACGGGATAAGTCGGAGTACGACCGACGCACCTTGTACATGATCTATAAACGGAACCTGAGGCTGCCATTCCTGGAAGTATTCGATGCTCCTGATACGTTGCTGTCATGCGCTAAGCGTGAGCAAGCCACGCATGCTCCGCAGGCTTTAGAACTGCTGAACGGAAAGACGTCGAACGAACTTGCTGCACGGTTCGCGGAGCGACTGCTTAAAGAACGCAAAACTCCCGCCGCGCGAGTAGAACTTGCCTTTCGATTAGCCACAGGACGCGCGCCTACCAAGGCGGAAAGTACCTTGGCCTTGCGGTTCTTCACTGGAAATTCCGAAGATGCTGCCAAATTGAAAGAATTTGCGTTGGCTGTATTTAACTTGAACTCATTCGTATACGTGGACTGAACATGAAAGAACACATAAGATTTGCCCGTAACCGCCGCGAGTTTCTTACGGATTGTTATTGCGGGCTAGGCTCGCTTGCGTTTGGGTCGATGATGAGTCAAGACCTAGCGAGGGCTGGGCAAGTGAACCCATTAGCACCAAAGCCTCCGCACATTGCAGGCAAAGCCAAGGCGATGATTTTCGTCTACATGGCTGGCGGCCCATCTCACTTGGAAACATGGGATCCAAAACCGTTACTGAACAAATTGGACGGTCAGAAGAGGCCTGCGGAATTTGGCGACGTGAAATATCAGAACGTGAACTCAGGCTCGCGTATTCTTGGCACAAAAAGGACTTTCAAGAAATACGGCAAGTCGGGGATTGAAGTGTCTGATCTGTTCCCACACCAAGCACAAATCGTCGATGAGCTTTCCATTATCCGATCCATGCATGGTGACATGGTTGTGCATTCGGCGGCGCAGTATCAGATGATGAGTGGCCGCGTAATTCCTGGTTTTCCGGCGATGGGAAGCTGGGTGGTTTACGGCTTAGGTTCGGAAGCGCAGTCATTGCCAGCGTACGTTGTGATGCCTGATCAAGCGGGCGCGCAGGAAGCGGGCGTGCCAATGTACAAAAATGGTTTTCTGCCATCTGTATATCAACCAACCTTCCTCAGGCCAGGCAATCGGCCAGTGCTGAATCTGGAACTTCCCGAAGGAGTAGGCATTGAGGAACGCCGCAAAACGATAGACCTCATCAAGGGTCTTAACACCGTAAACGTGAGGAACGAGAATCCCGAATTCGCAGCGCGGATGTCCGCTTACGACACAGCTTTCCGGATGCAGACGGAGGCTCCTGAAGTCTTCGACCTGAGCAAGGAATCGAAAGAGACATTGGAACTTTACGGTGTTGGCGATCCGAAAACTGACGATTATGGACGGCGTTGTTTATTGGCGCGCAGGATGGTTGAAAAGGGCGTGCGCTTTGTCTGCGTTGTTTCAGGTGGTGGTGCTGCCAATACCGAATGGGATGCGCACAACGATATTGAAGAAAATCATTTAAAGATGGCGTCATTTACGGACAAGCCTGTGGCTGGGCTTATCCGCGATTTGAAGCGCCGGGGACTGCTGGATTCTACGATTGTTCTGTGGGGCGGTGAGTTTGGCCGTTCACCGGAATCGGAACGAAGTAAGGGACGCGACCACCACAACACTGGCTTTTCCATGTGGGTGGCTGGGGGCGGATTTAAGGGTGGAGTGGTACACGGCGCAACGGATGACATTGGCTTGAAGGCAGTTGAGAAACCGGTTCATTTCCGCGATCTGCACGCGACGTTGCTAAATCAGATGGGGTTGAATCAGGATGCGCTAAATTACATGCATCTTGGACGGAAAGAGCGATTAACGGAATTGCGCGGCGAAATCGTGAAGGACATTATTCGCTAGCCAAGTCCAAGGCTCATCTCATTCGTCGGCGTAAACCCGAGCGATTCGTAAATTGGCCGGCCCTCTTTGCTGGAATGTAAATAGAGATTTCGAAAGCCTTGTTGCCTGCTCCACAGTGTCATGATTTGCATTAGCTCTCGCGCCAACCCCTTGCCACGATGCTCACGCTCGGTGTACATGTTCACAACCCAAGCGCGGTATGTTGAAGGGTCTCGGGGTCCCGGTTGAAATTCAATCAGCACGATGCCGCCGCCAGCCACCACCGCACCGTTTACGTCTTCCACAAACCAACCAGCGTAGCGATCCTGCTTCATTGCGTCGGCAAACATTGTCTCCGAAATCGCCATTGCTTCTTCCACGGTATTGCCTTCAAATCCCATGTCTAAAAACATAGACCGGCGATGGTGCAGAACTTTGTTAAGTTCGTTCACCCCTGCGCGACGGATCCGGTAATTAGAATTCAAACTTGTCGACATTTGCTAGATCAAATACGAACGGCTCGCCCAACATAACATGATCCCCGCGAACTTCGCGCGGCCCCAAGCTTCCAGCTTTAAATCCATTCACCAATTTGCCATTCATCAAAGCATGAGCTGCCTGAATAGTCAAGTAACCCAAGTCATGTGTATTCCATAATACGATGGACCGAATCACGCCGTCATGGATGTAGGTCTTGCACATGCTGGGGAGCGATAGTCCAGTAACTTTCACGTCCTTGCGTCCAGATTGCTTGACAGCTTCAGCAGCACCAGGCACAGCGGGGGCGCTTATTGCTGCAATCGCTTTCACGTTGGGGTATACCTTTAAGATAGTTTGGGTCTCAGCAAATGCGCGGTCACGGTCGCTATCGCTTGGGCGGATTGTTACCAACTTCATCTCAGGATATTTTTCTGCCAACCGGACACGCATGTATTTAATCCATTCGTTCTGGTTAGCCGCACTCAGGGAACCGGTCACCACTGCAAATTCGCCTTTACCGTTGAGGATGGCCGAAGTTTGGTCCGTCACCGCATAACCAATGCCTTGCGCTGTTGCCTGGTCGATCAAATAGTCGCGTGCATCCGGTTCGGCATCCGCATCCCAGGTGAGTATTTTGATTCCTTTGGCCCGCGCTTTTCGTAGCACTGTGGAAATGCTGGCGGAGCTTTCCACACTAACGGCAATCACATCAACGCCACGAGTAATCCACGCTTCCACAACTTCGTTCTGCTTGGCGGGGTCAAGATCCGTGGGACCGTCCCAAAGAAGTTCGATGTTTAATTCGCGAGCAGCTTCTTCGGCACCTTTGCGGCAACTGATGAAATAGGGGTCGCCTTTGGCCTTGGGCATCATGCCAACTTGCAAGCGCTTCTGTGAGGTTGTTGGAGGCATATGGCCACTGAACCCGATGAGCATCGCCAACATCACCGTGCCAACTGCCAGCATCACCCGGGACAAGGCGGGCCGCTGCTCCAGTCCAATACTGACGATCAACATCAGGCCTGTAAGGATGCCTGCCAACTCTGTTGGTTGCCCTGACAACCGCAATCCATTTTGAAGAATGACGATAGCAGCTAGCCCTAGAAGCGTGCCATGCACTGAACCCTTACCGCCGAAAATGGAAGTACCACCAAGCACTGCGGCAGTTATCGCCATTAGCTCAAAGCCTATGCCAGCATCCGACTTTGCTTGTCCAATGTGAGCAACGTAGATCATGGCAGCGAGACCGGCAGCGGTGCCAGCTAGTGTATATACAAGGCGCAGTCGCGATTCAACTGGAATGCCCGCATAACGCGCAGCTGGTTCGCTGTAGCCAATGGCTCGGAGGGAGCGTCCGATTCCAGTGCGATGCAATATTATCCAGAACACCAAAATGACTGGGATGAAGACCAGTGCTTGCATTGGAATTGCGCCAAATAAGTAACCTTGGCCTAATGACAAAAAGTCGGGTGGAAAACCAGTATAGTTTTTTATTGCTCCCGTTAAGCCCTCTGCCATTCCCCGGAACAAGCTAAAAGTCCCCAATGTGACAATCAAAGGCAACTGGCGGAATCGGGTGATGAGGAATCCATTTAGCCAACCTCCGAGCACACCAACTAACAACCCAGCGGCGATGCTAGTGGCAAGAGGCCATCCCGCATCCTTCCACAGGGCGCCCATTACAACGGCACACAAACTCATCAAAGAGCCAACTGAAAGATCTATACCTCCGGTTACGATTACCAACGTCATGGCTACTGCTAAGAGTCCCAATTCAACGCTCAACCGAAGGATTTCTGCAGCATTCGCAATTGTATGAAAGTTGGTTCCAGCAAAACTGAAGACAGCAATTTCCAATGCCAGCAGCGTAGCCAGAATTTTAGACGCCTGCATAAGCCCTCTTTGCATTGCGCGATTGGCGAGCCGATTCAGATGCGGCGGCAGCAAGTAAAATTACGCCTTGCACAGCCTTTTCCCAGTAAGGATTAATGCCCAGGTAAGTAAGTGCGGAACCAATTACGCTGAGCAGCAGCACGCCCAAAACGGTGCCCATAACGGTGGCCCGGCCACCAGTGATGGAGGCTCCCCCCACCACTGCTGCGGCGACGGCTTTCAATTCCAAACCTGCCCCGGGGTTACCCGGAACTTCACTAAAGCGGATGGCGTTTAGCATCGCAGCGGCTGCGGATAGGATTCCCATGATGACGAACACTCCAGTGACAACGGAGTCAGTCCGAATTCCCGCAAGCATTGCGGCAACTGGGTTCGAGCCAGTTGCGAACAACTGCCGCCCTGCAGAGAGATTGCGAAGGCACCAGGCGACAAGCAGTATCACGGCGAGCGTCTTCGCAAGAATCAAAATTGTACCCGTGGTTTGACCCAGCCCGGCCCATTGAAAACCAGATGGAAGATTTTGGACCCAGGCACCTTCGGTGTTCCAGCGCAGGAAATCGCGTAAGGCGATCATGGTGGCAAGCGTCACCACAATGGAAGGTATGCGCAAACCGGTAATCAGAAAGCCATTGAGTGCGCCCAGCACTGCACCCAAAACCAGCACTATTATTGCCATCACGGGCATCGGCACGCCAGCTTTGGCCAACAGACCTGCGGCCACACTTGCAACGGCAAATTGCGAGCCCACAGAAATATCAATGTGCCCAGCGACGATCACCAGCGTCATACCAAGGGCGACTAACATCACACCAGCGCTGTTCAGCAATAAATCACGTAAGTTAGTAGGGGCGAAAAATGTTGGTGCTGCGAACAGAAGGATTAGAAGAACAGCCGCAAGAACTGCGCTAGCGGCCATTTCTCGCGATTTCATGAAGCCACCTTTCTTCGTTTGGGGAATGCCAATTGCATCACGGACTCTTGCGTTGCGTTGGCTCGATCCAGTACCCCAACGATGCTTCCCTCCAACATCACGGCGATGCGATCACTCATGCCAAAGATTTCTGGCAGTTCGCTCGAAATCATTAAGATGGCCATGCCTTGGCTTGCCATTTCACTCATCAACGCATGTACTTCTGATTTGGCTCCAACGTCAATCCCCTGGGTTGGTTCATCCAATATCAGGACGGAAGGGTTCGTTGCCAGCCAACGACTCAGAACAACTTTCTGTTGATTACCGCCGGATAGTGTCGATGCGGCAGCATCCACGGAAGATGTTTTGGTCCCTAATTTTTTCGCAAATTCGCTTGCAGTTTGCCGCTCAGCCTGAAAATCAAGCATACCCGCGCTGAGCTTGGCTAGAGTTGTGTTTTCCGTCACAGACATTTCCTGAACAAGTCCATGACGGCGCCTGTCTTCTGGAACATAGGCGACTCCGGCGTTGATTGCATCTTGCGGAGAACCGATGCTCACAGTCTTTCCACGCAGTTCAATGGTTCCCGAAGTCGCTGGAGTGAGACCGAATAAAATATTGGCAAGTTCAGTTCTGCCGGATCCCACCAACCCGGCCAGGCCTACAATTTCGCCAGCACGCACTTCCAAATCCACGGCGCTGACTCCACTCATTGCGTTACTAAGTCCGCGGAGCCTTAAAGCGATTTCACCAATAGGAACAACCTTTTTGGGAAAAATCGAGGATACTTCGCGACCTACCATTAGCTTTACAAGTTCATCGCGGCTCACCCCAACCATAGGCTTGGTGGCAATGGATTCACCGTCGCGCAACACGGAAATGTGATCCGCAATTCGCGCCAGTTCGTCTAAGCGATGAGAGATGTAGATTATCCCAGCACCCTTAGCTCGAAGCTCACCAATCGCTCGAAAGAGATGGTCCACTTCCGTATCGCTGAGCGATGCAGTCGGTTCGTCCATTACGTAAATTCTTGATTCGGAACCAAATGCCTTAGCGATTTCAACCATCTGCTGCTGAGGCATGGAGAGGGAACCTGCTTCGACATCCGGATCAATATTTGCTCCAAGACGATCCAGCAAATGCCTGGCCTGCATACGTCTTCGCGGCCAATCCACTTTACCCAGCATGGTCCGCGGCTCTACCGCCAATGCAATGTTTTCCGCAACTGACAGATGAGAGAAAAGAGAGGGTTGCTGGTAGATAGCAGCAACGCCAAGCGACTTCATGATTGCTGGTGTGGCTTGCGGCACAACTTTACCGGCAATGGAAACCGTTCCTTGATCGGCGGTTACAGCACCGGTAATGATTTTGATAAGAGTAGATTTCCCTGCACCGTTCTCACCAATCAGCGCGTGAACTTGCCCTTGGTTCAAAGTAAGGGAAACATTTTTTAGTACCTGAGTTCCAGCGTACGATTTAGAAATAGCGGAGGCCTGTACAAGTTCCATGGCTACTAGTTAAGATGGAAAACTTCATCAAGCGGGAGCATTTGTTCATCGGCTGCTGCGCCTTCACCGCCTTCAAAAAACTCAGCCATCTGTGTTTGCCAGCGGTGATTCACTTCTTTCGAGGCCATGCCAGAGAGCGCTGCTTGAAAATCGAGGGTTTCCAGATAGCCTACCAGTAAACCGTCGGGGCTAAGAAATAGGGAATAGTTATGCCAGCCGGTTTCACGGAGGGCATCAATCATTTCAGGCCAAACCGTGCGATGCCTCTCGCGGTATTCTTGCAGACGATGAGGCTTAACGCGGAGGAGGAAGCAGACTCGCTTGGTCTCTGTCACAAGGCGTTGATTGTAGCACAAGAGGGAGTGTTTCAACGGCCGAGGGAACTGGCTTAGGAAACAAGAGTGAAGCTACGATCGATGCACCAATGGTGCCTCCAATCACACCCAACGACCAACCGATGGGAAAGTGTCCGCCGAAGACATGATTGAGCCAAGCCATTTTCAAACCAACAAAAACCAACACAATCCCCAATCCGTATTTGAGCAGATAAAACTGAGACACCGCACGAGCCAATAGAAAGAATAGAGAACGAAGGCCAAGGATGGCAAAGATGTTGGATGTGAAGACTATCAGCGGTTCCCTTGTAAGTGCAAAAATCGCCGGAACAGAATCGATGGCAAACACAATATCGCTCATCTCGATAAACAGCAGCACCAATAACAAAGGAGTGCCGTACAACTTGCCATGGACGCGGATAATAAACTCGTGCCCCTTGGCTTCAGAAGCAACAGGCATGAAGCGCCGAACCAGCCGTATAATCGGATTTTTTTCCGGCTCTATTTCCTTCTCCGGAGCAAACATCATCTTCACACCAGTAAGGATGAGGAACACACCAAAAAGAACGATGACCCAATCGTACTGCATCAATATGGAACCCATCCCAATGAACAAGGCACGAAACACCAGGGCACCCAGAATTCCATAGAACAAAATGCGATGCTGATGCGTTGCCGAAATCCCAAAGTAGTTGAAGATCACCACAAAAACGAACAAGTTGTCGAGCGAGAGCGCGTATTCAACGAGGTAGCCGGTTAGGAACTCCAACCCGAGTTGACGGGCGATGGGCTCGCTCAACTTCCAGGATGCGTATTGGTAAAAGCCAAAATTGAAGGCCAAGGCAAGCAGGACGCACACCGTGGTCCAGGTGGCTGCCTCGCGGTAGGAAATTGCATGCGCCTTGCGATTGAACACACCCAAATCTAAAGCAAGCATCCCCAGCACGAAGATGGTGAATCCCAGGTAGAACCACCAATATTCAGCGAATGGAAAGTATGTCATTTATGTTTTTCCTGTATCGCCTTCAACCAGAGTTGAGACCGCTTTACAGCTGGATGATCATGCCCAAGAATGGCAACTCCTCCCAGAATCATCGGAATCCCGGGCATAATTGGCAATAAACATCCAAGGGCACCTAGGATGATGAGTCCGAAGCCGGCAAGATTGCGTGCGGTTGCAGTCAGGAGGCCACCTAACCCTATAATACTTCTGAGAGACCACTTTTACTAATAGATGTTTTAAGTTGCTTTCATCGTTTTTTCCGAAGTGTAAGGAGGGGCTCCTGGGAAAACACCTTGTCGCGTGCGACTTCAGAAATTATCACCACGGCGGGATGTTTTATCTTTCGTCCAGCGGAGATGGCGTAAAAACGCTCGACTATCGAATCCAATTTACCGAGCGTGACAACTCCATAGTGTGCCTTAAGTTCGACCTCAATTGCGGAGGGCCCTGCAAAGGCCCCCACGCCAGCTTGGCCGAAGGTCTTCATCAGCGCGCTGTCCTTAAACTCTCCAACAATGAAAGGGCGAATTCCGGCTGAATCAAACCATTGATCTAGAGAGCGGCGTAAACCTGATCCCTCCAAGGGCAATAGGAATGGAGCATGGTGAAGGCAATCTGGAAATTGATTCCCAAGTCGTTTTGCAAGGTCGGGTGCGCAAAACACTGACACGCTAGAAGAGCCGAGGAGGTGGCTGAATATCTTTACCCGTGCTGCTGAAATCGCCGGAGCGTCCGATAGAACCACGTCTAAGCGATGCTCGATCAGTTCTGCCATTAAGCGCTCTGGAGTATCCTCATGACAAACCAAGTGCACAGGTTCAGGCATTTCCATTGCTGGTTGCAGAATTCGATAGGCAATCATCTTCGGCACCAAGTCGGAAACGCCGACGACCAAGCGGAGAGGGCGGCCTTGTGGACGACCCTTGAGCACGTCTTGCAGTTCCCGGCCGAGTCCAAAGATTTCCTCAGCGTATCGAAATATGACCTGCCCGACTTCGGTCATCACCAACCCTCGTCCTGCCTTGTTAAAAAGCTTTTCCCCGAGTGTTTCCTCCAGTTGCCGTAACTGGCCGCTAATTGTGGGTTGCGCAAGATTCAACTTTTCGCAAGCACGTACAATGCTGCCTTCTTTGGCCACTGTCCAAAAATAAAGCAAGTGATGATAGTTGATCCACTCCATAAGAAACAGACTAGCAAGGAGCGAAGCTGAGTGAAGGAAAAAGCCCTGCTCTATCGAATGGATTTGGCCTTAGACACTTTCCGCAACTCGAAGTTTGCGGATAGGCTCCCATTGTATTTGCCGTGAAGGGTTAATGAGTTGTTCTGAAGATTATAGACACCAGTGAAAATCATTTCGCCTTTTTTTAGCCAATGTTCCCAGATTTGCAATGTTTTATTTTGCGAGTTTACCTCAAAGTGATGTCCTTGATAGGAACCATCCTTAGATTTAAATACGCATAGAAAGGCGCGGTTGTACTCGAAAAACATCTTCTGTGGTAATTGCTCCTCCTGATTAGAAGTTCCGACTATTTCCCAAGTGCCATCCAAGGGGGTTGGAGCCCGGTTGTTGTAGTTCGCGACCCAGTAGGTAAATGCGAAAGCTGCCAAGAACATTCCTCCTCGGAGTGCCATTTGCGCGAAGAATCGTGTCTTAGAATCTCGCTCAAAGTTGGAATACTTTTGGCTTGTCCAGAATAAATCGACCAGTTCCTGCCATTGGCTGGCAATCAAAATCAGCATAGCTAGCAGCAGCATAACCGCCGCCGGCAATGCGCCACCAATACCAAATAAAATGTCAATGGTAACGATGTTAACCATCACTGGCGCAAGCAGGCAAGCACCAAAGAGAGTTGTTCGGCGAAACATCAGCAGAGTGGCACCCAGGAGTTCCACAATAGCGACCAGGGTTCCGTAGATTTTGGAATAGCCGAAGTAATGCCATGTCAGCCAAAAACCATTCACTTGCCCCATTGGCTTGTCGAGTTCAGAGTCAAGAATAGTAAATTGAGACCCGTTGATCTTGGCGAATGCGTAAAAAAGCAGCAGAAGTGATGATCCGAATCGAAGTGTGGCGAGCAAAGTCTGAACCTCCGATTCAGTATCATAGCTGAATGTCCCATAGCCGAATGGAAGAAGTGGAACGCCGTCACCGCAATGCGGAGGAAGGCGGCGGAGCTGAACGTAGGGAGCGCCAACACAAGGAAGGTAAGCTATCAGCCCGAGAGCGCATTGAGTTGTTGGTTGACGAAGGGACTTTTGAGGAACTCGATAAACTTGTCCGTCATCGCTGCCGTGATTTTGGCATGGACGAACAAGTTATTGATGGCGATGGTTTCATCACCGGATACGGTTATGTTCACGGTCGTTTGGTCTACGTCTTCGCCCAGGATTTCACTGTCTTTGGCGGTTCGCTATCTGAAACAAACGCGCAAAAGATTTGCAAGCTGATGGATCTGGCAATGAAGAATGGTGCCCCGCTGGTGGGCTTGAACGATTCCGGTGGAGCCAGGATTCAAGAAGGCGTCCTATCTTTGGGAGGCTACGCCGACATCTTTCTCAGAAACACTTTAGCCAGTGGAGTTGTGCCACAAATCTCAGCCATTATGGGTCCTTGCGCGGGGGGAGCCGTCTACTCGCCAGCCATCACCGATTTCGTTTTCATGGTGGACCAGACTTCCTACATGTTTGTCACAGGCCCAGACGTTATCAAGACGGTGACCCATGAAGACGTAAGTAAGGAAGAACTAGGTGGCGGCATGACGCACAACGAAAAAAGCGGCGTTGCGCATTTTCTTGCATCGGACGATACTGCGTGCCTTCGGCAGATCCGCCGGTTGCTTGGCTTCCTGCCGCAAAATAATGTGGACGATGCTCCTCGTCGCGAGGCAACAGATTCCGCGGACCGTATGGAGGAGGCGCTAAACACCATTGTTCCACTGGAATCAAACCAACCCTACGACATTAAAGAAGTCATTAAACTGATTGTGGACTATGGTGATTTCTTCGAGATTCACGAACATTTTGCCCGGAACATCGTGATTGGGTTTGCGCGGCTGGACGGAAGGACCGTTGGAATTGTTGCCAATCAACCGGCATTCTTGGCTGGCTGCTTGGACATAAATACTTCAACCAAAGCAGCGCGCTTTGTTAGATTCTGCGATGCGTTCAACATACCGATTCTGACCTTCGAAGACGTCCCAGGATTCCTGCCAGGAACAGAACAAGAGTTTGGCGGAATCATCCGTCACGGTGCAAAATTGCTGTTTGCCTATGCCGAAGCCACCGTTCCTAAGATCACAGTGATCACCCGTAAGGCCTACGGCGGCGCTTATTGTGTGATGGGATCAAAACACTTGCGCACTGATTTGAATCTGGCTTGGCCAACTGCAGAAATCGCTGTAATGGGGGCCGAAGGGGCCGTGAATATTTTGTACCGTCGCGAAGAACCCGCGCTACGGCAACAGCGTATTGACGAATATAAAGACCGTTTCGCAAGCCCGTTTGCGGCGGCCGAGCGTGGTTTTATTGACGATGTGATTGAGCCGCGCCTAACTCGGCCAAAGCTGATTCGAGCCTTCAGAATGCTGGAGAATAAGACGGATACCATGCCGCGGAAAAAGCATGGGAACATTCCTCTCTAGATGCACAATTTGAAATACAGCCGGACGGATTTGCTGAATTGCGCATTGCTCTTGGCCTTGAATATTGTGTTAGCGCGAGAGCTGTTCTCCATCGAATATCTAGATCATTTCAGCTCCATTGAAGGGGCCTTCATCAGCATCGCCCGCTACATGAAAGATCATTGGGGAAACTTTGCCTGGTGGCCTGTGTGGAATTCCGGCATGCCTTTCGAGTACGTGTATGTGCCGATGTTGCATACTTTGGTGGCAGCACTTTCATGGGGAACTGGCTGGTCTTCCGCTAGGGCGTATCATTTTGCCGTTGCAGTGGGCTATTGCTTCGCACCAGTGACTCTTTATGTTTTGGCCAGAACTCTTTCAGCCAGCCCGGCAACCGCACTACTGAGTGGCCTTCTCTATACACTCTTATCGCCTTCTTTACTATTCATGGCAGACATCCGGACGGACTCTGGAGGAATCTTCGCAGGTCGACGTCTGCGAGTGCTCACGGTGTTCGGAGAAGGCCCACACGTTACGGCAATGACGCTGATGCCCTTGGCTCTTGCGGCTATCTACCGCTGCTTGCATTCATTCACAGTTCGACGATCGGCGGTGGCGGCGATCGCGCTGGCGCTTGTTATCATGACCAATACCCCTGCAACGCTGGCGATGGCCGCAGCACTTGGATGTCTTTTCTTTGCGCTGCCTGCGGTGCCGCTTAGAGGACAGTTTTTCCGTGCCGCATTCGTTGCCATCTGGGCATACTCACTTTCCGTTTATGCAGTGCCCCCTTCGTACCTAAAGATGATTTTGAAAAACCTTGGGAGCACGCATGCGGGCTTCGCCTCGGGTGGACAACGTTGGTTTCTATTGGCAGCACTCGTGGTCTTCTTGTTTGGATTAGGAAAGCTACTTGCACCATTGCCGCTTTATCTTCGATTTGCAATTCTATATAGCCTGTTCCTTTTAGCTGTTGTGCCCGGTGCCGATTCCAACCGGTTTGAATTATTGCCCGAAGCAGGACGTTTTCATCTTGAACTTGAATTGACGCTTTGCCTGTTGATCGCAGCCGTGTTGATGTCATTCCAAAGGACCGGTAAGTTCGCACTAATCCTTGCAGTCGCGATTGCATTGATAGTCCAAGTTCGAGACTTTCGCACCAGAGCTTCTTTCGATTTGATTCCGGCCAAACTGGAAGACCATTCGGAATACCAAAGTGCCCGCTGGTTGGCAGACAATTCAGTCGCCTGGCAAGGTCGTGTATTCGCGCCTGGGTCAAATGCCTTCTGGCTGAATGTATTTACAGATATTCCACAGGTCACAGGCTGCTGTGAGCAGGGACGCAGCAGCGAGATGGCTTCTAGACTCGCGACCATTGTAAATTTATCGGAAACCGCAGCGCAGCGGCATACGGCGATTCTGTGGCTGAAGGCTTTCGGTGTTGGTGCAGTAATCGCACCGGGTCCACAAAGCACCGAAGAGTACAAGGACTTTCGTAACGCCCGAAAGTTTCACGAAGAGTTGCCGATTCTGCATGAAGGTTTTGGTGATGTCATTTACGCCGTACCACACAAGGCTCCGCATCTAATACAAATCCTGGACAAGGACCAAGTGTTAAGAAACACCACTGATTCCTTAGCAATGGAGCAATATGTTGAAGGTGCAAGCGGGGCGATTCCGCCCACCGTGAAATGGGGCACGTCGCAAAAAGCGACCATCTCAGCGCAGATGAATGCGAACCAGGTTTTGAGTTTGAAGATCACCAGTGTCCCAGGATGGAGAGCATTCGTGGACGGCAAGAGGGTTCCTATTGAGAGGGACGCGTTGGATTTCATGGTACTGAAACCCAGTTGTAATGGAGCTTGCGAAATTGAATTGCAGTGGTCAAGCCCATTTCCAGTTTGGATTACCGCCGTCATTTCGATTGCTGCCCTATTGTTCTGCTTCATCAGTCTTGGTACCTTCAATAGAGTCCCTGATGAAGACGCTTGAAACCCGCGAGATCTCAAAAACCTACCGTGGCCGAAAAGTCGTCGATAACGTATCCATCAAAGTACACGAGGGTGAAGTAGTAGGCCTGCTTGGTCCCAATGGCGCTGGCAAGACCACTTCCTTTTACATGATTGTTGGTCTGGTAACCCCAGACTCCGGGCAAATAATGCTGGAAGACGTGGACATAACCTCCCAGCCCATGTATCAACGAGCCCGGCGTGGAATTTCCTATCTGCCACAGGAGCCTAGCGTTTTTCGTAAGCTGACAGTGGAAGAAAACTTGTTAGCGATTTTGGAAACACTGCCCTTGAAGGATAACCAACGCAAGGCCAGAATGAACCAGTTGATTGACCAACTGGGACTCGATACAGTTCGGAAGAACAAGGGCTACATGCTTTCCGGCGGTGAACGCCGGCGCGTAGAAATTGCCAGGTCTCTTGTCATTGAACCGGACTTCCTGCTGCTTGACGAACCGTTTTCAGGCATCGATCCTATTCAAGTACTGGAATTGCAAAGGATCGTATTCGATTTGAAGCAATCGGGGATTGGGATTCTCATAACCGACCACAACGTGCGGGAAACACTGGCAGTGACGGATCGCGCATATATCATCAACAACGGCAAGATTTTCCGTGCAGGATCTCCCGAATCACTTGGCCGCGATGCTGAAGTGAAACGGGTCTATCTGGGTGAAGGATTTCTTTACCAGGGACCCGTTCAGTAGACAGATCACGCAACTTAGATACTTAATACTGGACACGGCGAATCGCGCACAATTGTATAAAGGTGCGAAGTGAAGCGCGAGAATCTATCCTGAGCATGGCCTCTCCCTGTAATCACCAAGTCCGCTTTGCAGTCGCTCACAGCTTGCGACAGTGCCACGGAAACAGACCCCTCATATAGTGCCACCTTGCCTTCAACTCCAAGCTGATTCTTCATCAATTCAAACCTATCGCTGGCGTAGGTCAGCATCTGCTGGCGCATGGGTGACAAGTCTACATCCCAAGTTACAGTGGGAGTTTCAATGGTGTGCGCAATCGTTAGCTTCGCACCATAACTCTTAGCAAATGAATCTGCCAACTTCCATATAGCTCGTGCTTCATCATCGGTCGCCACCGCGCACAGAATAGATTTGTATGGCAACTCTGGAACATGGCCGCGCGGCTTTTCGTGGATACCTGTCCAAATTGCGCAGTTCACATCGTGCAGCATCTTGGATGTAACCGATCCCAACAGCATCCTTCGGAAAAGGCCCTCACCATGGGTGGACATCATCAAGAGATCTGCGCCATATCGCTCAATTGTTTTTAGAATGACACCAGCAGGCTCGCCTTCTGCCAGGACTTGTTCCACATGCTGTCCTGGAAATTTTTCTTTTACAAACTTGGCAAGACGCGTTTCCACCGATTGACGGAATACAGGAAACGACTCCACCAACGTGGATGGATCAGTAAACATTGCCGAAACTGGGTCAAATGCATGGACAATCACCAAGCTTGCCCCATTTTGGCGTACCAAGTCGGCGACATAGGGAACAATCGCGTCAGAAGCTGGAGAGAAGTCGGTAGCGAATAAGATCTTCTTAAAGGGGTACATAAAGTTTCCTTTCGACAATCAGTTTGCACGTACATGGCCACTGCAAATTGGACTTGCAATTGCAGTAGAATCAAGTGGTGCAGCAAACAATGTGTGCTGTTGTCTTCGGCACTTTGTGCTCGGAGCATGTGTCCTGGGAAGAATTGGGGCGCAAATTTAGAATGAATGTAGTCTTAGCAGCAAATGTGCAGGAACTACAAGAGACGGCGCAGCAAATGAATGTGATCGCCGTCCTGGTGGAAATGGATCTATTGCAAGCAATCCGGGGAATTGTCCCTGATGCACGCTGGATCGTTTGCCATTCTATGTCTTGCGAACCTGCCGCTGAGCAACTTGATTCAATTGGGGCATTTCACGCAATTCCCTACCCTCTTAACTTCGACGAAGTCCGCCATAGTTTAGGGTTCGCCTGGGATGCTGCCACACGTCGCAAGCCGGCAAAAGTCAGGGCCATTAGCGCCGCTTGAGTAATTCGCGATATTATAAATGGCGTCAGTATTGGAGACTTCGCCATGTTTCGCCTATTCATATTCGCAGCCAGTAATATGTTTTTATTGGCACAACCCGTCACGGTTGAGATTTTCGAGAAGTTGAACGCCTCTCAACTTCTGGCTCCGCCTTCAGAAGCAATGCCTGTAGAAACATACCAGGAACCAGCCTTCGCATTCGTTCGGATTCCAACCAAGTTTTCTGGCAATGCTTTGCCCATGGATCGCTCTACTCCATTTGGAATCCGTGCTAGTTACGAACGGATTCTTACGGCGGGTGAATACCGTTTCCGCTTACGTTCCCGCGGCGCTGCAAGGTTGGAAATTGATGGTAAGTCGATTGCCGAAGCGAAGCCGCAGCCTCCAAACACAACAGGCGACGATCCAGTGCCCCCACCCCCCGTGCGCGAAGATTCGCAATTGCGACCAGCCCCATATCCACATCAAGACATTCTTTACCGCGTCACATTACCAGCGGGTAATCACAAGTTCGTCCTAACAGCAGTTATTGGCGGCAAGGGTCTGTACCCCACACCCGGCGAGCTTGCTGTCAGCTTTGCACCCATTGGTCAGTTGGAGAGACTTTTAGGGCCGCCAACCGCTCCATTCCTCACCGACGATGAGTGGGAACGTTACGTCATCGCAGTTAATAAGAAGCACAATGCGGCCGACATCGTTCGACGTAGATTAGCTAGCGTGGCAGTAGCTGCTGAATGGAAAACAAGGCATGAAACAATTCGCGCCGAGTTGCTGAAAACGCCTGGACCATTGGTTCCCGTGTTGAAGTCCGCAATCCCAGTAAACAATGACATTGACCGTTTCATTGGCGCAAGAATGGAATCGGAAGCAGTGCGACCTACGGCTCTGACAACAGACTTGGAATTTCTGCGTCGATTGTCGTTGGACGCAACGGGGGTAATTCCAACCCCAGCTGAAATTCGTACCTACCTTGCCGATACGCCGAAAACGCGACGTGCAAAGGCCATTGAGCGGGTGCTTGCATCCAGCGGTTGGGCGGATCATTGGGTGGCTTACTGGCAGGACGTTTTGGCGGAAAACCCCGGCATCCTGAAACCTGATTTGAACAACACAGGTCCATTCCGCTGGTGGATTCATCAGTCGTTCGCTGACGGTATTCCCTTCGATCGTTTCGTGGCAGAACTCTTAAGTATGGAAGGCAGTGCCTATCAAGGTGGCCCTGCAGGTTTTGCTCAAGCAACATTAAATGATGCGCCCATGGCCGCAAAAGCGGAAATTGTGGCGCAGGCATTCTTGGGTCAAAAGATGGGATGCGCCCGTTGTCACGATGCTCCCTTTCATCCCTTCAAGCAGAAAGATTTGTTTAGTCTGGCCGCAATGATGCAAGGAAATGATCTGAAGCTCCCGAAGACTTCAACGGTTCCGATGATTGAAGGAGGGCGCAAACCAGCAGTAGTAGTGGCATTGAAACCTGGTCAGGCAATCGGTCCAGAATGGCCATTTGCAACTTTGATCAATCATTCAGAATCCGGGCAACTCCCCAATCAAGCCGCAGTGCCTTCCCGCAATGAAGTAGCTGCCCTAATTATTTCTCCCAGCAACAAACGCTTCCCGCAAGTGATTGTGAATCGTATTTGGAAACGCTATTTGGGAGTCGGTTTTGTGGAACCGGCCGACGATTGGTCACGAGGCAAAGCGTCGCATCCGGAGCTTCTTGAATACTTGTCGCGAGAATTTGTGACAAGCGGTTACGACGTAAAACATGTTGCGCGTTTGATTTTTTCATCGCACCTTTATCAACGCAAGCCAGTTGCAGACCCAGCCACTTCCACCGGATCGAAAGGGCGTCTTTTCACTGGACCCATTCGGCGCAACATGACCGCCGAACAGTTGGTGGATTCACTGCATCTGGGCACAGGCCGGGCCTACGAATGCGAGGACATGAACCTAAATCCATCAGGCGATCGTTCCCCCACTCAGTTCCTCAATTTAGGCAAACCTGCGCGAGCATGGCAAATGACTGCACTTTCCAATGAGCGCGATAGGCCCGCGCTAGCGCTGCCTATCGCGCAATCTATCGTGGACGTAATGTCTGTTTTCGGTTGGCGGCAATCACGGCAGAACGCCGCCACTTCACGCGACGATGCACCTTCCCCAATGCAAACCCTGATCCTCGCGAATGGCATCATGGGAACCCGCATGGTGCGGCTGTCTGATGATAGCGAACTCACTGAGTTGGCCCTCGCAGATATGCCCTTGGACAAAATGGTGACGGAGATGTTTCTACGGGTCTTATCCCGTCCACCAGCCACTGAGGAACTCAGAGTAATGTCGAACCTGCTGGGTGAATTGTATCCGCAGCGAAAGGTGAAAGGTGCGAAAAAAGTAGACGCCACCATGAAGAGCGACAATCGCGTCAGTTGGTCAAACCACCTCAGCGCGGAGGCTACAGTGATCCGCATGGAAGAAGAGCGCACACTTCGGTTAGGCGCAAAACCTACCACTCGCCTGGAGCCTCGATTCCGCGAACGGCTTGAAGATGCCTTGTGGGCAATGGTCAATTCACCTGAATTTGTGATGGTGCCATGATGCAGCTAACACGTAGAGACCTACTCAAAACAGCGGCCATGACACCAGCCTTGGCCGCAACCGCCCATCTGCCGAAAGGCAAGGCCGATGCCTGCATCCTTCTTTGGTTGGGTGGCGGTGCTGCGCACATTGACACGTTCGACCCCAAGCGCAAAGGCGATGGAAAGAAAGTTCCCGGGTCCTATTACAACGCCATTAATACTGCTGTAAAAAATGTTCAGGTCTGTGAGCACCTGAAACAAACAGCACCCCTGTTGGATCGTTGCGCTTTGATCCGTACCCTCTCGCACGACATTGTCAGTGAGCATGGTGCAGCCTCCAATTTGGTACACACAGGGCGCATGCCTAGCGGGACAATTCAATATCCATCCATCGGCTCCATTGTTTCAAAGGAGCTGGGAACTAAGGATGTGGCTGTGCCTTCTTATGTGGTGATGGGTTACCCGAACATCACTCGCGACCCGGGATTTTTGGGTGCGAAGTACGGCTACATTTATTTAACGCAAACCGAAACCGGCCCTAATGGATTCGTTCGCCCTCCCGATGTCGATAATCCACGGCAAGACCGGCGCGAGACTTTACTCGCGCAGCTACGCCAGAATTTTGAGAAGCGCAATCCAGACGATCAAATGATTCGTGCACAATCCTCCATTACAGATCAAGGGTTCAAGATGGCGGGGCCAAAATTCATGAACGTGTTTGATTTGGCCAAAGAAACCAAGACGCTTCGGGAATCGTATGGGGGCGAGTTCGGTCAGCGCTGCTTGCTGGCCCGTCGTTTAGTGCAATCAGGCGTGCGTTTCGTCGAAGTTTCTTTCAATTTGAATTTCCTAAATGGCTCGGGATGGGATACTCATAACGATGGGCAAGTGAAACAACACTTGCTGATTCAGGATTTGGATCAGGCCTTTGCTACGCTCCTTACCGATCTGGAAAAAAGCAAATTACTGGATACAACGTTGGTGGTAATTGCCACCGAGTTCGGACGTCCTCCGCAGTTCGATTCCGGTGGTGGCCGTGGGCACCACTCCAAAGTGTTTAGTGCGGTACTCGCTGGCGGCGGATTGAAGACCGGCCAAGTTGTAGGCGTGTCCGACGACCTGGGCGTTAGCCCTGTTGGAAAATCAGTAAGCATACCGGATTTCCACGCAACGATTCATTGTGCGTTAGGCATTAATCCTGAGAAGAACTTGTACGCTGGTGACAGACCTGTCCCAATCACCGACAAAGGTGCACCGCTGCTGGAACTGTTTAGCTAATCGGCCCACAGATTCTTGAGGAGAACCCCATCCCCTCTACAATTAATTCCCCCACCTACCACCAACGTGGGAATAATTTCATTCCCTCATCGCATTAGCAAAGTGAAACTCAAAGGAACTTCTATGAACCCGCACCAAGAGTGGCTGGAATCCAATGGGCTTGGTGGATTCGCATCTTCGACAACAATCGGAATGAACACCAGGCGGTACCACGGATTGTTAACAGCGGCGACTAAGCCGCCGGCAGGACGCATGTCGCTGCTGTCCAAGTTTGAAGAAGTAGTTACCGTAAATGGACGTCGATACGAGCTTTCAGCGAACCAATATCCAGGAGTCATACATCCAAGGGGCGATTTGCTTCAAAAGGATTTCCACCACGATCCTTTTCCGGTTTTCACATACAGTGTAGATGGGTTTGAAATTATTAAGACCGTCTTCATGGTGCATAACGAAAATACAACGGTGGTTGAGTATGAATTGAAGGGCCCAGCGAATGTTGAAGCGATTCTTGAAATCCGGCCGCTAATCGCCTTTCGGGATTTTCACAGCACCACCCATGAGAACGGCAGCATTGATGGTTCGCTTCATTCCGAACCAGGGATAGTCAAACTCACTCCATATCTGGGGCTTTCATCCTTGTATCTGGCCCACAACGCCCAGCGAATTGAACCCACCGGAGATTGGTATCGTAACTTTGAATACACACTGGAACAAGAACGAGGGCTGGATTTCCACGAAGACTTGTACAATCCCCTGGTATCCTTTTTCCGTCTAACTTCAAATTCCTCCGCCGTCGTGATCGCTTCCACCGTACCTCGAATGAGCACTGACGCCCCTGCTTTGCGGGCCGCTGAAAAGAATCGCAGAGAGAGCATTCAACGAAATGCTCCAACGAAACATCCGCTCGTTCGCGACCTGGTAGCAGCAGCTGACCAGTTCGTTGTTAGCAGAGGTGATCTGAAAACTATCATCGCTGGCTACCATTGGTTCGGCGATTGGGGGCGCGACACCATGATTTCCCTGCCCGGCCTAACACTGGTCACCGGCAGAGCTGATGTAGCGAGAGATATTCTTCGCGCCTTTGCCAACAGCATCGATCAAGGGATGCTACCGAATCGGTTTCCTGACGCAGGAGAGGAGCCGGAGTACAACACAGCGGATGCGACGCTTTGGTTTTTCGAGGCGATCCGATCATTTTTGGCGTACACAGGCGATACAGTTTTCGTCCGGGACGAGTTGTATCCCAAATTGAAGGACATCATTGAATGGCATCAGCGAGGGACACGTTACGGCATTCGTGTCGATTCCGACGGACTTTTGTTATGCGGTGAACCCGGGGTTCAACTAACCTGGATGGATGCAAAAGTTGGTGATTGGGTTGTGACGCCTCGTTACGGAAAACCGGTGGAAATTCAGGCGCTTTGGTTCAACGCACTGTGCGTAATGCGTGATCTTGCAACAAAGTTCGATGGTGAAACAAGCTCCAGCTACTACTCTTTGATGGCGCAGAAGGCGATGCAGAGCTTCGACGCCGTATTTTGGAACGAACAGTCTAACTGCCTGTTCGATGTAGTGAATGATGCTGGCGCTGATGCCAGCATCCGGCCAAATCAAATTTTCACAGTCAGCCTTCCACACTCAATGGTTTCGCTAGATAAAGCTCGCAAACTTTTGGAAGTTGTGCAGCGCGAGTTATTCACTCCCATGGGATTGCGAACCCTTTCGCCAACCGATCCCGCTTATAGGGGACGATACGAAGGTGGAGTTTGGGAACGGGATTCAGCCTATCATCAGGGAACGGTTTGGCCATGGTTGATGGGCCCATTCATCACAGCTTTTTTGAAAGTGAACAAGTCTAAGTCGGCGGTCAAACAGGCTGAGAAATGGCTGGAAGGGGTGCAAAACTACATGCGCGAACAAGGCTTTGGGCAATTACCCGAAATCGCCGATGGCGACGCTCCGCATCAAGGCCGGGGTTGTATTGCCCAGGCTTGGAGCGTAGCAGAGTTGTTGAGAACGGCAGTAGAAGACGTCTATTGCCTAACTAAAATGGAGACGAAGCAATGGAAAGACTGAAGGGGAAAAATGTCCTGATCACCGGTGCATCATCCGGCATTGGGCAGGCTATAGCAATAAGGTTTGCCCAGGAAGGTGCGAACGTAGCCATCAACTACTTCGGCAACAAACTGCCGGCAGAGGCCACGCTGGAATTGGTTCGCAGTGCACGAACCGGCCAGGGAAATCAGATTCTACTTCAAGCAGATGTTTCAAAAGAAGATGATGTGCACGCAATGTTCGCCGAGTTACTGAAGGCTTTCGGATCCGTGGACGTGCTTGTAAATAACGCTGGTATTCAAAAGCCATCATCCACGAACGACATTGAAATGGAGGACTTTGATCGTGTCTTGAACGTCAATCTTCGAGGCGCATTTCTATGCTCAAGGGAAGCCGTTCGCCACTTCCTAAGCCGGAGTGGGAAGGGGGTAATTTTGAATAATTCCAGCGTTCATGAAATCATTCCGAAGCCCAAATACCTGTCATATTCAATCAGCAAGGGCGGGATGGAAAACATGACGAAGTCAATGGCACTGGAATATGCAGGGCAAGGAATTCGCGTCAATGCCGTTGGTCCGGGAGCAGTCGTTACACCCATCAACAACGCCTGGATCAACAACCCCAAGGCACGAGCAGAAGTGGAGAGCCACATCCCCATGGGACGCGCTGCTGATGCAAGTGAAATTGCGGCCGTGTTTGCCTTCCTTGCTTCCGATGACGCCTCCTACATAACAGGCCAGACCATATTCGCTTGCGGCGGCTTGACGCTGTATCCTGAGTTCCGTGTAGCTTGGTCATCTGGGGAATAGAAATGCAAAACAAGGTAGTGCTGATCACCGGTGCAAGCGGCGGCTTGGGCGAATATGTTGTTAAGGCGTTTCTCGACTCAGGAGCGCAGGTGGTTGGAATATCGCGTTCCGGCTCAAAACTGGAGCATCCCAATTTTAGGTCCATAGCCGCAGACCTGGGCACCGTTGAAAAGGCAAAATCCGTAGTTGCACAAATTGGAGCGATTGATGTGCTGGTCCACACAGTGGGCGGATTCGCCGGTGGTATGAGAGTGGATGAAACTGACTCCGATACCTTTAGCAGGATGTTCTCAATGAACTTCGAATCGGCTTTGAACATTGTCAGCGCGGTCCTGCCAGGCATGCGTGAAAGAGGCTCAGGATGTATTTTGGCAATAGGCAGCCGAACAGCCGTCGAACCGGTGGCAGGCCTTGGAGCCTATTCTGCGTCAAAGGCCGCATTGGTTTCCATGATCAAGACTGTTGCGCTGGAAAACAGAGACTTTGCCATCACCGCAAATGTCATTCTTCCGGGAACCATGGATACACCAACGAATCGTGCGGCCATGCCTGCAGCTGATTTTTCGAAATGGGTTCCGGCTGAATCGGTTGCATCGCTGCTTGTCCACTTGGTGGAAAATCGTGCGGTGACTGGCGCGGTTGTGCCAGTTTATGGAGGAGATCTTTAGCTATGGCTGAAACTCTTGTTTTCCTCATGATGCTTTACGCTGCGGTGGGTATGTTATTCGCCATTCCATTTGTCAGCTTTGGAGTAAAGCAAATTGATCAGGCAAGCAGGGGAACTGGAGTCGGATTCCGGATCATGATCCTACCGGGCGTGACTGCTTTCTGGCCGCTATTTTTGCTTCGTTGGATGCGGAGGACCAATTGACCGCGCCATTGCGCAAGCTACACTTCTTTGGCTGGATAGCCATTAGCATCGTAGTTATTTTGATTTTTGTAATTGGCATAAACGCCAGACGTCCCTCCGCACCAAATAATCCCAACCTTCAATGGGACAGTTTGAAATGAGCATTCAATACACAGCCATCGGTTGGAATCCGCAGAAGAAAGCTTACGACCGTGCATTGGTTGTGGGCATCTTGGCCTATCTTGCCGTGTTTACAGGAACCGGAGTCCTGCTGCACCCCAATTCCACAGTCGAAACATTGCTGATTCGAGCACTTGGAACACTGGCACTACTAATGTTGCATGCCATTTTGTGCATCGGACCCTTAACTAGGTTGGACCAGCGCTTCCTACCGCTGCTATACAATCGCCGGCACTTCGGTGTTTCCATGTTCCTGGTCGCTCTGTCGCACGGTCTTTTCAGCTTGGTGCAATTTCATGCTCTGAGTAATGTGAATCCTTTGGTGAGCGTGTTTATTTCTAACACTCAATATGCAAGCATCCCTAACTTTCCATTTCAAGCGTTGGGGTTCTTCGCGTTGGTGATTCTATTTTTAATGGCTGCAACCAGCCACGATTTCTGGCTGCATAATCTTTCGTCCACCACTTGGAAGCGGCTACACATGTTGGTCTATGTCGCCTATCTTTTGTTGATAGCCCACGTAGTGCTGGGTGCCTTACAATCAGAAACCAGCCTGACTTGGACGGGACTCCTGGTTGCCGGAATGTTCGTAGTGAGCGGATTGCATTTAATAGCTGGATACAGAGAATTCATGTCCGATTGTCAAAACACAAACCACTCCAGCGAGCTTGACGCCTGCAGTTTCGATGAATTGAAAGAAGGTCATGGCTGTTCCGTAGTTGCCGGGAAGGAACGCATAGCGGTGTTTCGCCATGAAGGAAAGCCATACGCCATGTCGAATGTGTGCCGACATCAAGGTGGACCTCTTGGCGAGGGACGAATCATTGACGGCTGCGTGACTTGCCCTTGGCACGGCTATCAATATCGGCCAGAAACTGGAACAGCACCAGCACCCTTCGATGATCAGATTGCCACGTATAAAGCAAGAATTGCGAACGGCAGAGTAATTGTGAATCTAGGTGGACAGTGAAGGAAGAATTCTATGTTGGCTACGCAGCCAAAGCGCCAGATGCACTTGGCAGGAAGTTGCGTGTTGTTGTGATTTGTCTGCTAACAGGCTCAGTTGCTGTGGCCGCACTCTTGTCAATGAGTCAGTTACCATTCCCACTAAGCAAATTTGAATTTCAACGGTACCGTCAGCACCAGGGTAATATCATAGGCAAACCATATCCTCTATTGATTTCTGATACTGGCCCGTTCCTGTTAGTCGCTCCGGGGAAACACGGCGCGGATCATCTAGTAGATGGACGCACGGGAACATCCTTGCAAGGCGCGTTGATCGAACGGGATGGAATGCGGACACTGGAAATTATTCCAGAATCCATGCAATCAATGGACATGCCACCTCTTAGAAATGAGTCTCAACAATTGGGCAACGCAACACTCATCGGCACAATCGTCGATACGAAATGCTATATGGGCGTCATGAATCCTGGTGAAGGAAAAGTTCACCGCGATTGCGCGGCGCGTTGTATCAGTGGCGGCATTCCACCGGGTTTCCTCGTGAAGGATGCTTTAGGCAAAGCAAAAGTCTTGCTACTTTCCGCCGAGGAACACAAGCCAATCCGCGAACTTGCAGCTAAGTTTGCCGGCGAACCAATCACGCTATCTGGTCGCCTAATCCGTTCTGCTAAACTTCTCTTTTTCGAAGTTGGCCCCGAGGCGTTCCCAAGGGAATAAATCCGCCTCCGGTGCGCATTCATACAACATGAATGCGGCTGACTTTCAAACCCTAATACCTGCCAACTTCCCCACTCCAATCGGATTCTTGACATCTAAATTGCTTGGTTTTGACGCAATCGGCAAAACATATGAAACGTTGCGCGGAATGGATACTTCGGTCCCCTTGGCGCGCAGGCTTCTAGATCACCTGAACGTCACTTACAAGGTTTGCGATAGCGATCTACGCCACATCCCCAAGACCGGGCCAGTAGTCATAGTGGCCAACCATCCCTTCGGACTTTTAGAGGGCGCAGTTCTTCACAACCTGATTCATGGGGTTCGACCAGATGTCCGATTTCTGGCAAACAGCCTGGTCACCGTCATACCCGAGCTCCGTGATTTGGTGATCCCCATTGACCCGTTTGGAGCAAAAGAATCACGAGGCACCAATGGCGTCGGATTGAAGCGAGCAGTGGATTGGTTGACTAGCGGGGGAGTGCTCGTAATTTTCCCTGCCGGCGAGGTTTCCCACTTCCAATGGAAAGATCGCTGCTCCACTGATTCTCAATGGCATCCGGCCGCAATTCGATTGGTTGAACTAGCAGCCCGAACTGGCATCCCCGCCTCAGTTGTACCAATTTACATTGGCGGTTCCAACAGCACTCTGTTTCATGTTGCCGGAATGGTCCATCCCAAACTGCGGACGGCATTGCTTCCGCACGAATTACTTAATAAAAGAAATGAAACCGTGGATGTCCGAATCGGTTCGCCGGTGGAATGGAACAGATTACAGAACCTCAAATCGTGCAGAGAACGGATTGATTATCTCCGCTGGCGAACTTATTTGTTGGCCAACCGTCAGCAAGTGCGTACCAGAACAACGCTTCCGTTATTACGCAGAGGCGAAAAACTTCGCAACCAGAAAATGATCATCGAGGCATTGCCGCAGGATTTATTGGCGAGGGAAGTGAATGCTCTTCCAGAAGATTGCCGACTTGGCCATTCAGTCGATTTGGTCGTATACATAGCTGGCGCATCCTATATTCCCAACATCCTGTTGGAAATCGGCAGACTCCGGGAGATCACATTTCGAGCAGCAGGCGAAGGTACAGGGAAGGCTTGCGACATTGATTCTTTCGATCAACACTATCTCCACCTGTTTGTTTGGAACGCCAAAAAACAAGAGTTAGTTGGAGCCTACAGGCTCGCATTGTCCGATGGCGGCGCACAAAGTCTCTATACTCGCACGCTGTTTCAATTCGATGATCGATTTCTAAAAACCATGGGGCCCTCAGTGGAACTTGGACGGTCCTTCATCCGCGCTGAATATCAACGAGGCTTTGCACCGCTTTTGTTATTGTGGAAAGGCATCGGACAATTCATCGCACGGAACCCCCGGCATAAAACATTGTTCGGACCTGTAAGCATCAGCAATCAGTACCAATCAATATCTCGCAGCCTAATGATTTCCTTCCTGGAACGTGAAGCTCAACTCTCTGAGTGGGTAAATCTAGTCAAGGCACACAACGCGCCGCCGAAAACTGCTGCTCACGACTATTGTTCCGATCTGGAAGAACTTTCCGATGTCGTCAACGATATTGAATCTGGACACGAGGGAGTCCCCGTTCTGCTGCGTCAATACCTGCGCCTCGGCGGAAAATTGCTGGGGTTCAACGTGGACCCTGATTTTGCCAATGCAACTGATGGCTTGATTGTCGTCGACCTAGCTAAGACCGAACCAAAATTATTGGAACGCTATTTGGGCCGCACTGAAGCAGAAACTTTTTTGCGATTTCACAGGAACTTATGAACACTAGAACATTAATCATCATCAGTTGGGTATTGCGGGCCACAACGGCCGTAATCCTGCTGCAAACCTTATTTTTCAAATTCACCGGGGCCAAAGAATCTGTCTACATTTTTTCAACCCTGGGACTTGAACCTTGGGGACGAATTGGATCGGGAATTGCGGAGCTAATTGCCTCAGTGTTGTTGTTGATTCCATCAACTGTGCTTTATGGTGCATTGCTTTCGCTGGGAGTCATCAGCGGAGCAATAATCAGCCACTTGACGAAGCTTGGCATTTCTTTGCCCGCAGTGGATGACCACGGGGAACTTTTCGCTTTGGCGCTGGTCGTTTGGGTTTGTTCCGCCGCTTTAGTAGTGATGCACCGGTCGGAATTGTACGATCTGTTCCTGTTCTTTACCGCTCGCATCACCTCGCGTAAGGCTTGATCCCTACGAATCTTCATGCGGCACAGCGCCAATCAACTTATAAGTCCTGGCCACCGTTGTTCCCGTTTGCTTAGGACAGCGAATCAAGTGCATCTGATCTGTGATACTCATGAACTCCGCTCCCCGCATCCGGTTGATTTCGCCGATCCTGAAAGCAAGATTCCATTGCATGAGCACTACACAAAAAGCTTCGACAACATAATCACCGACGGGTCATAAATATGTGTCGCCTCAGTTGACAGCCGTTCAATTCGATCACTTGAAAACATCCTCGTTGAAGGTGCTTGAATGTAGTATTCGTTTTCGATGACGTCCAGTTCGTCGCTGTTCCACTCGCAAACCGAGGCGGGACACTCCATTTGGGCTGGGGAGCGGAGGAAAGCCGTATTATCAATGGAACTCAACAACTGCAAGGGCCTAGCGAAGCCAACCAATGTTTGTATCAACCAGCACTCGCTTTCTGAATTCCAGCCGAGGGAAAGAAATTGATCTTTCAGTCTCTGCTCATGACTGTCATCCAGGAAGGCCCGAAGTTTATTCTTCCTATCAGGGAATATCTGCCGTTGAAAAACAGCATCCAATGCAAGTGCCGTGTCTTCAACTCGACCTTATCTCAAATCAGTTGGGTGATATGATGTGGATCTGCTCCTACAGATGATGGAAAGAAAAGTAAACTCGCCATCCCTTGACTCGCGAAATACGATGAACAGACGAGATTTTCTAGGTAGTGCATTGCTGGCAGCTACGGCTACTTTGCAGCAGCCCAACGTCGTATTCATTTTCGTTGACGACCTTGGTTATGGCGACCTCGGCATTACGGGCAACAAAGACGTGCCTACACCGCACATCGATAGCCTTGCGCAAGACGGAATTCTATTCACCCAATTCTATGTCGCATCGCCCATTTGCTCTCCATCTCGCACTGCCATTACCACCGGGCAATTCCCTTCTCGCCACTTGATTCATTCTTACCTCAATGACCGAAAATCGAATCGTGATCTTGGCATGCGCGACTGGCTCGATGTTGCGGCCCCTTCCCTCGCCCGCGCATTCCAGAGCGCCAATTACGCAACCGGACACTTCGGAAAATGGCACCTTGGTGGCGGTCGCGATGTAGGCGATGCTCCACTGCCGCAAGCCTATGGATTTGATGAATCGGTTACATCGTTTGAAGGTCTGGGTGACCGCATATTGATCGAAGGCGACGGCCTGTCAAAGCAGAGTGCGGCGCTTAGCCGCGGTAAGATCGAATGGGCCCCAAAGCACAAACTCACCGAACTGTATGTTGATCGCGCCATCGATTTCATACTCCGCAATCGGCAAAAACCCTTCTATCTGCACCTGTGGCCGTGCGACGTCCATGACGGCCACATCCCTCGCACGGATTTAATGGAACGCTATTCGCACTTTTCAATAAACCCATACCAGCAGCGCTTTTATGCAGTACTCGATGAATTTGACAAACAGATGGGGCGCTTGTTCAAAGCGCTGGAAGAAGCCGGAGTTGCCGATAACACCATCATTGCCCTAACCGGGGACAATGGACCCACAGCGTGGCCTCGCTATTACAAAGAAGGCTTTGAACCTCCGGGCTCCACCGCCGGTCTTCGCGGACGCAAATGGAGTCTCTATGAAGGCGGCATCCGTGAACCCTTGTTGGTTCGCTGGAAAAGTAGAATTCCCGCTGGTAGGGTCGACAAGAGTACAGTCATCGGAGCCGTTGATTTGTTCCCCACATTTTGCTCCATGGCAGGCGTAAAGCCGCCCTCGGTAATGTTCGATGGTCAGGACATGAGTGGAGCATTTCGTGGCAAACCGATGCGCAGGTCCAAGCCTCTAATCTGGGATTACGATCGTGGCGGAAATTATCCACGACCCGGTAAGCCCGATGACGTCAGCCCCAATCTCGCTATCCGCGACGGACGTTGGAAACTTCTCATTAACGATGACGGTTCGAAGGCCGAGCTCTACGATTTCAGACAGTCAGACAAAGAACGCGATAATGTCACGGACAAATATCCTGCAGTTACGAAGCGTCTTTCCAACCTTGTGCTGCAGTGGCGAAAAGCACTCCCAAAACTCTAAAGAAACAAAAGAAGGAAGGCCATGAACAGAAGAAAGTTTGTCCAATTGATCGGTGGTTGCACCATCGCACTCAAACTCTCTGCCACAACAACCAAGCCGAACTTTGTTGTCATCCTGGTTGACGACATGGGCTTTTCAGACATAGGATGCTACGGTAGTGAAATCCCCACACCTAATCTCGACCGTCTTGCTGCCGCAGGATTGCGCTTCACACAGTTCTACAACACTGCGCGCTGCAGTCCAAGCAGAGCGTCACTTCTCACCGGAGTGTATCCGCACCAAGCCGGAATGGGCCACCTGGATAACGATGTGCGTGAAGGTTCAAGGGGCTATCAAGGCAGACTCAATGATCAGACTTCCACCATCGCTGAGGCGTTAAAACCCGCCTGCTATTTTACTGCCATGACAGGCAAGTGGCATCTCGGCCAACAGCACGGCACTCCTCCATGGGAGCGTGGTTTTGATCGCAGTCTTAATTCAGCAGCCGGCGGGCTCTACTACCCAGGCCAGCGTGACAGACAGAATGACAAACTGTTTCTCAATGGGAAGGGGCTTACACTGGATGCTCCTGAACTCGGCAAGGATTGGTATAGCACCGATCTTTGGACCACCTTCGGCCTCCGCTTCATCGATGAAGCTATCAAAGAAAAGAAACCTTTCTTCCTCTACCTTGCCCACAATGCCCCACACTTCCCGTTGATGGCGCCGCAGCAGGATATTCAAAAGTTCCGCGGCAAGTATATGGCCGGCTGGGATAACCTGCGACAGGCACGCCACGAACGTCAACTCAGCAGCGGTTTGATTGACAAGCGTTGGAAGTTGAGCGAACGTCCTCCAGATTCACCCGCCTGGGACAGCCTCAGCCAACTGGACAAGGAACGCTTTGATCATATGATGGCGATTTACTCGGCAACGGTCCACCACATGGATCAAAGCATCGGCACGTTGGTAAATGGGTTGAAGCAGCGCGGTGTTCTGGAGAATACCCTAATTCTGTTCATGTCAGACAATGGCGGCAATGCTGAATCCGGGCCCAACGGTCGCTACGATGGCAACCCTCCAGGCGGACCCGACTCCGGCATCTACATCGGCATGAACTGGGCAACGCTTTGCAACACACCCTTCCGTCGCTACAAACACTTCACACACGAAGGTGGCATTGCCACTCCGCTTATTGCTCATTGGCCCGTCGGCATTCCCAAAGCACGTTCCGGAAAGTTCGAGACCCAACCCGGACACTTGGTTGACATTATGCCAACTGTCCTTCAGGCCGCTGGGGTAAAGTATCCAGCAGCCATGCACGGTAAGGAAACCATACCAGTTGCCGGAACAAGCTTGCTACCAGCTTTTTCCGGCCGGAAGTTGTCGCGCAAAGAACCCATCTATTTCATGCACGAAGGCAATCGCGCAGTGCGTGATGGAAAATGGAAGCTCGTTGCAAAGTACATGGACCCTTGGGAATTATTCGATATGGAAGCCGACCGCAGCGAATTGCAGAATCTTGCAACAAAACATCCCGAAATTGTAACAAGGCTTTCCGCCTTTTATGATGCCTGGGCAACCAAAACCTTTGTTGAACCATGGACTGGTCCTCGTCGGACGGATTGGGGACAAGCCCCCGCTGTGCCCGATGCGAAAAAAGGCAAGAAAAAGGCATGAAACGTCGTCAATTCCTTCTCGGTGGCACTGCTTTACTGGCGCAAGATCGCGCCCCCAATATTCTCTTTTGCATCACTGACGATCAATCCTGGCTGCATACAGGCGCAACTGGAGCTAACTGGATCCGTACACCCGGCTTTGACCGCATTGCTCAAAACGGTGTGTTGTTCCGCAACACGTTTGTCTCCACGCCGTCGTGTGCCCCATCGCGTGCAAGCGTATTAACCGGGCAGGATTTCTACCGCTTCGGCTCCGCTTCAATGAACCATACCGAATGGCAAGTAGGCCTGCGCACCTATCCCGATATCCTCGCCGAACGTGGCTATAAAACCGGTAGCACCGGCAAAGGCTGGGCGCCAGGCAATTGGAAAAGTGGCGGCCGCACCGTGCCACCCACAGGTCCAGAGTTCAACAAGGTCCGTCTGAAAGCCCCGGCCAGCGGAATCGCCGACATCGACTACGCTGGCAATTTCGCACAGTTTCTCGAAGCACGCGGCACTGCACCTTTCTGTTTCTGGGTTGGATTCAGCGAACCGCATCGTGTGTTTGAACAGGGCTATGGCGTAAAATCCGGAAAGAAACTTAGCGAAATTCCCGTTCCGGCATTCCTTCCCGATACTCCCGAAGTTCGCTCCGACATTGCCGACTATGCAGCAGAGATCGAATGGGCGGATCAGCAACTGATGAAGATGCTCAATATGCTGCAGAACTCCGGCGAATTGGACAACACCATCGTGATCGTCACAGCCGACAATGGAATGGCTTTTCCACGCGCCAAAGGAAACATTTACGAATATGGGTTGCACGTTCCATTGGCCATGCAGTGGAGCAAGCGTATCAAGCCCATGCAAGTGTTAGACGATCTTGTAAGCTTTGTCGATTTCGCACCTACGCTTCTGGAAGCCGCTGGTGCACCCAATCCCGCATCTATCACTGGTCACAGCCTGTTGACGCGCCTCACCGGAAAGGGCAGGCCAGTGCGCCAGGAAGTTATCTGCGGCATTGAAAGGCACTTCCCAGGTAGTCGTCCCAACGGTGAGGGTTATCCGGTACGGGCCATTCGCACTGCTCAATATCTTTACATTGAGAACCTCACACCTCACCGCAATCCAGCCGGGGATCGCCCCGGTCCCGTTTGGCCGTCTGACGATCCCTCCGGTGGATTCGGCGATACCGACGGTGGCCCAACCAAGACCCAACTCTGCAACGACGGCCGCCACAAAACACTCTTTGAACGGGCCTTCGGCAAGCGTCCTGCAGTAGAGTTATATGACATAAGGACCGATGCAGCCAACCTCAACAACCTCGCCGGCAAACCGCAGTTTAGAAGGATCGAAGCGAACTTGGCGGCTCGCCTTCACAAGTATCGAAAAGACACCCAGGACCCACGTTCCATGGGTCGTAGTGCCGACCTCGACGCCGTCATGAAGCGGTTTCCCTCCGTCCCACCAGAAGTATCAAAGCAGCAAGAAGGACGTTGATTAGTTCGAAGCGAAGAGAAAGTATCGAAGAAAAAGCTTGACGTTACCCGATTCGAATGCTATTTTTCTAGCATAGTGCTAAAAACATAGCATATGATTCATAAGAAACCAGCAACGCCAGCCCTCAGCCGCCGGGAACGGCAGATTATGGATCTCCTCTTTCGCGACGGAACTCTCACCGCACTGCAAATCCAGGAGGCTCTGCCAGACGCACCCAGTTACTCTGCCGTCCGCGGCCTGCTGCGCATCCTTTTGGAAAAAGGGCATGTTAAGCATCAGGAACAAGGTCCCAGGTACGCCTATACTGCCGCGCTCCCAAAGGACCAAGCCAGCAATTCCGCTGTTGCGCATTTGGTAGAAACTTTCTTCAGTGGATCGGTGTCCGATACAGTTGTGGCCTTACTCGATTCCTCGGCAGGCAAATTAGACGCCGACGAACTACAGCGTATCCAACGCATGATTGAAAAAGCAAAGAAGGAGGGCCGTTAGTATGGAAGAATTACTCATTTCTTTGTTGCTCGAAAGCACAGTCCTTTTATCCTTGGCCGGCCTGATTGCAATGTGCACCAGCAGTGCATCGGCCTCCCAGCGTCATCTTGTATGGACGTCAGGTTTGCTAAGCCTTCTTCTGTTGCCGATCGCATTGAAAATCGGCAAACTTCTTCCCGCATCATTGCCACCAATCTCATTGCTCGTGGAAGATTCCATAACAGTTTTTGGTGCCGGTGATTCATTGTCTGTCTATTCCGTGAGCCGATTCCTGGTTTCATTCTGGACAATTGTTGCATTTATCTTATTTCTACGGCTAATCCGGTCCACCGTCGCAGCTAATGTATTGGTTAAAAAGGCCGTGCCAATAACCGATGCTCCGTGGATGGACCTGCTTACCATATGCAGAACACAAGCCGGCCTAACCTCGAACATTGAAATCCGCCAGAGTACGAGGGCAAAAACTCCCTTCACTTTTGGAGTTATCCGCCCAGTGATTATTGTGCCAGCCGGTGCCAACGAATGGAGTGAAAACCGCCGCCGGGCAGTTCTATTGCATGAAATGGCGCATATTGCACGGCGCGATGTTTTAACCCATTGGTTAGGATCGCTCGCTTGCTGCCTCTACTGGTTCCAGCCCCTTGCCTGGTATGCTGCAGCCCGGATGCGATCGGAACGCGAACACGCCTCCGACGACGTAGTGTTAGGCTGCGGCATCTTGGGATCTGATTACGCCGGGCACCTGGTGGCCCTTTCTGCAACAATGAGTCCCAAAACAACTCTGTCAATGGCTGCTGGTCCCCGCCTTGAAACCCGGCTTGCCTCCGTCTTGGATGCCAAGCGCATACGAACACAGACAACAGGAACACACCGATATGCGGCTATTCTGCTGACAATTGCGCTGCTCGCACCCACAGCCCTTTTGCGTGCAAGAACCGAAATGGCAGCCAATATGCATGGTGTAGTTTACGAAACCGGCTCCACAGCCATACCAAATGCCAGCTTGCAATTAACCAATCAACAGTTGGGAAAAGTACAGGAACTGATAAGTAGCAGCAGCGGCGCATTCAACTTTAGGGCACTGAAGCCTGGCCGCTATGCTCTGCATATAAATGCGCGCGGGTTCGGTGAAACCTTGTTGCCAAATTTGGAAATTCACTCCGGTGAAATACGGGAGTTCTTTCCTTCACTACAATCACTAGGAGTACCCCAGTCCGAATCGCGCAGACTCCGCATCGGTGGCAACCTTCAAAGCACCAAACTAGTTTTCAAATCAACCCCTAAATATCCTTCTGAAGCAAAACAGGACCGCATTCAAGGCGCTGTTCAATTGAATGCAGTGATTAAGCGCGATGGCTCCCTGGCCGAGTTGCGTGTCATTAATTCGCCTCATGCCGCGCTTACTCAATCCGCGCTTGCTGCAGTTTCTCAGTGGCGCTACAGCCCTACACATCTAAACGGAGAACCGGTCGAAGTTGAAACCAGAATTTCCATAAATTACACACTCAAGAAATAGGAGCTAGAATGAAACTACACTCAATCCACAAAGGCCTTCTGTTCATTGCACTGTCATGGGCAGCCTTAGCAGCAGATCAAAATCGCATTCGGGTCGGCGGCAATATTCAAGCAGCAAAACTGATCCACAAGGTCACACCCACATATCCAAAGCAAGCGAAGGAAGAGGGTCGGCAAGGGACGGTAATGCTGCAAGCAGTCATTCTAAAGGATGGATCCATAGGATCGTTAGATCTAATGCCCGGGGCAGATTCCGATCTCGCTTCCTCAGCAATGGACGCCGTCCGGCAATGGGTTTACTCACAGACACTTCTTAACGGTGAACCCGTCGAAGTCGCCACCACCGTGCAAGTAAACTTCACCCTCGCCAAGTAACGAACCGTCTCGAAATTTGAAACGGGGGTGCACTTTCGGCCCGCTTGCGAGCCTCCTCGAAATCCGGTACCAGAGTACAGTTCTTTGGGAATTCGTACGGATTTGGCACATCTCCAGGTCGCGGTAGGAATGCAGGTTACCGCATACTCCCCGAACAGATGCGTACGGGCGTAACTAACTCATATGGCTCCTACCTCTGATATTTGGCCGCGAAACGCACATCAGCACAAGGATCCACGAGTTTGGGCCTAGGTACCCAGCGGTCAAACAATCAAGTCACCCCGTAGTCTGTTTGCGATGCCGTGGTGCGATTGTTCGATCCTAGCCAGGCTGGGACGCGTCGCGCTTCACCCAACGATAGGCTCTCAATGAGTTCTTCCAGAAGTACTTCTCTGAAACTTCCCGCCCTTTGCCAGCAAAGTATTTGTGAACAAGATTAAACACCGGAGGATATTCAACGGTCAACAAACTGGCCGGCCAGTTACTTCCGTAAATGACGCGATCAGGTCCGAACACGGCATACACTTCGTCCAGCGCGTCACGCCAATACTCCAATTCAGTGGGCACAGATTGGTCAACAGTGCGAATTACTTGCGAAACCTTCACATAGATAGTGGGACGGTGTTTCATTTCATCAAAACCAGTCTTCAGCAGTTCGATGTCATGTTTTGCTTCTGGCCTAGGCATCGGAAGGTGGTTCAGCACCATTCTTAAATTCGGTATGCGCTCGGATAATTTCGCTAATTGAATCAGAGTCTGTGGGAGCTGATTAGGCGCACCACCCAAGTCAATCTGTAAGCCAGCGTTAGCCATTAGCTTCAAATCAGCCAGTACTCGCGGTTGTGCCATCGCCGTGTTCGCTATAGAAAATGAGATTCGAATACCCAGAAACATTGGATTTTTCCGGTATTTTTCCAGGAGAATCGGAAAATCAGGGGTTCCCGGTGTGAGTCGGCCGACGTAGCCAACTACAACCAGATTTTTTTCGGCCATGGTGAACGCCCAAGCGTTATCCTCCATCCTTGCACTGGATTCCACAACCACTGTACCTTTCACGTTGAATGGCTTCGTTAGCTTGATGAACTCATCGGGCAGGACAGGCCGGTAAATCGAAGTATCCTTCTTTGGCCAAACGATCCCTTCAGTCCGTCGTGGATCAAAGAAATGAGTGTGGGCGTCGATAACCGGGATCGGAGTATCCGCCAAATTAAGTTCGGTTGCCGCCAGTCCGGAAGCCGTTCGTAAGAAAGTTCTACGTTTCATGTTTGCCCTCTTGTTCGCCATTGAAGACTGATTTAGTTGTTGGTTGCATCGGCCCTGAATGCTGGATTTGGCTTCGGAACAACCGCGTGAGTGTCGTCTAAGAAGCGTTGCAATAGCTTGCTGAGTTCGCGGACGCGAGCGGGGTGCTTAGCCGAAACATCATTAGCCTCTCCAATGTCGTCCTTCAGATTAAAAAGCTCATAGCGGTCGGTCTGGTTTGGACCGTCGCACCAGACACGAATCAGCTTCCAGTCGCCCTTTCTAACCCAAGACCCGGGTATGTTACTGGCGGCTGGCGTGTAATGCGGAAAGTGACAGTATATGGCTTCGCGCTTCAAGGGTCTGCCAACTAAGGCGGGGACGATGCTGATGCCGTCGAACTTCTGTGCAGCTTGGGCGCGGAGTCCCGCCATCTCAAGCAGCGTTGGATGAAAATCAATACTTTGCACTATGGCATCGCTTTTACTTCCAGGGCTTACCTTTCCTGGCCACACCACGATCATCGGCTCACGCGTACCGCCCTCGTAGACACTTGCTTTGCCAGCCCGAAGCGGTGCATTACTGGTTGCTGGAATGTCATCAAATCCCGCGTCCATCATTGCAGCCTTCCAAAAAACTCCCCCGTTGTCAGAGAAGAAAACAATGATCGTATTGTCCGCAAGGCCATTGTCGTCAATCGCCTTAACTACGCGCCCAATGGCAGTATCCAGACTTTCCACCATCGACGCGTAGACGGGGTTATGCTGCGGGTTCTTCGGATCCGCCTTTCGTTTGTATTTTTCAAGAAGTTCGGGCTTCGCCTGCCAAGGAGAGTGAACAGAGAAAGACCAGTAGTTCAGATAGAACGGTCCGCTCTTATTCTCACCAATGAATTTGGCTGCTTCTTCTGCCATGCGGTCCTCAATATGTTCACCGGGCTTGCCTTGCGTTGGCCAAAACTTCCATGGTCCGCCAAGATAGCCACCTCCGGGTCCAGGTCCGGCGGTATGTGGCATGTCAATATCGAAACCTTGATGCAACGGGTCGTAGGGTTCCAGACCCAAATGCCATTTCCCAAAATGGGCCGTGCGATATCCGGCAGCCTTGAAGCTTTCGCCTAGAGTGATGTATTCCAGTTTGAGTCGCGAGACGGAATTTGGGATCAGTGCCTTATGGATGGCCGGCCCTTTTTCCTGTAGAGTCTGTTGAAGTATTACTTGCGGAAGATGCGCCGAAGGAGTCGTGATACCGATTCGTGACGGATGCAGGCCCGTCAGGATACTAGCTCTGGTAGGCGAGCATAATGGCGAGGCCGCATACGCATTGCTGAACATCATGCCACGAGTAGCCAATCGATCAATGTTCGGCGTCTCATAGTACTTGCTTCCATATACCGCTGTATCGTTCCAGCCTAAATCGTCGGCAAGAATAAAAACGATATTGGGCTTACGGGCCCGCTGTGCCGAAGCAGTCAAGGGAGCAGCTAGAGTCGCAAGAAAGGACCGTCTGGTAGGTATGTTCACTTTGTGTTTCCTCCTCCTACTCCGCGTGAAACTTTGCCGGCTGAAGCTTCGTTCGCTTAACCCACTCAAGCGGAGAAGCACGATTTACTGCTCCCCCTTCATCCGGGTACTTCCATGGAATCCCGGAAGCCATCAATTCCTTATGGCTAACAAATGGATCATCGAAGCGCTTCATCCAAGCGCGGGTCAATTCCATCATTTTGCGTCGCGCTTTGCGATTCGATGAAAACTGATTGCGAATCTGATGTGGATCTTCGTGGCGGTCGTGGAGCACGTTCATTTGCGGATGCGGCTCCTTGTCATGCCGTTGAACTGCGAATGTCCAATCCCGCGTGATGACCCCACGGTACTCCTCCGGTCCACTGTGAATCATCGACATCGGAACCGAGTCTGAAGCCCGGTCATCGGCTTTCATTATCGCCTTGGATAGATTTCGACCTTGGCAGCTTTCAGGAGGAGCAATATTCATCAGTCCCAATAAAGTGGGCATCAGATCGAGTGGCCCAAACATCAGATCGCTGCGCCGCGGCTTCAACACTCCGGGATACCGCAAAAGAAATGGCACTCGGGAAGAGCAATCATGCGGGATGTCTTTCGCGCTTGAATGCCACCCATAAGCGCCCAGGCAATCACCATGATCTGACGTGTAAACCACAATAGTGTCACGATCAAGCCCCCTGGCTTTTAACTTGTCCAACACCATGCCAAGCGCCCGATCCACACCGGTGGTCTGTGCCATATAATCTCTGCATTGCTGCTTGCGCCGCTCACTGGAATCGAGCTGTGCAACCGCCGGTCGCAGTTCCGGATCGGATTTGGCGTATAACTCCATCAGGTCTGGCTGAGTATCGTAAACGTAATATTGATCGCGCTTGCCATGATCATGAGGAGGATGCCACGAAAGAAACATCGCGAATGGTTTATCCGCGGATTGTTCATCCAGAAACGAGCAAGCCTGCTTTGATTGGGCGTAAGGTTCCCAATCGCCGTATAGAGTCCGCTCCCCTTTCTGATTCCAGTAATATGCCCGCGCAGCATCGAACATCGTTGTGCAGTTGTTGCTCAAGAAAGACCCATCAAAGCCATAGCGAAGTTCACCCGGCGGAATCGGACGTACTCGATTGCCTCCAAGAATATGCCATTTGCCAAAGTAACCTGTCTGGTAACCTGCTCCGGTAAGCACTTCGCCGAAGTATCTCCCCTTGCCCGGAATCATTGTGACATCGTTGAAGAAAACACCATTGCTTAACGGATGCATTCCGGAAAGCAGCATAGAACGGTATGGCGAGCATACTGGCGACGTGGAAAAGCAATGGCTGAAATGGATACCTTCCGCAGAGAGGCTGTCCATAACCGGCGTTTGCACCTGTCGGTTGCCACTGCAGCCCATCATGTCGTAGGAGTGTTGATCGGAAAACAGGAACAACAGATTCGGTCGTCGGCGCTTCTCCGCAGCAGGTTGCGCCGCCATCAAAGGCATGGATGCCATGCTTTTGATTAACTCGCGGCGATTCACACCAGTGGCTTGATTAGACATTTATTCTCTCTTTTCAGTAGTTCAACTTCATCCCAAACTGGACAATGCGAGGTGCGCGAGCATTGCTCCAGGTTCCGAAAGCGACGCTTTGAAAGGTGTTCTCAAATTGCAGAAACTGTGTGTGGTTCCACGTATTAAAGAGTTCGCTACGGAATTCCAAGCGGGCCTTTTCGGTCAGCTTGAAGCGCTTGTTAATTGCTACATCCCAGTTGTGCATCGATGCGGTTCGGACAATATTTCGTCCAGTATTTCCGAAAGTACCTCTGGCCGGCACTGCAAAAGCTTTGGGGTTGAACGCCAAACGCGACGGCCCCCCGGAGACGAAATCGGAAGGGTAGACTTCACCAACCTGTTGGGCACGCTGATTGGCGGTCCCCACATTTGCAGTATCCCCGGAAAGTAAGATTGACCAGGGATTTCCAGTTTGTGTTTGCGTGATTCCGCTGAGCTGCCAACCACCCAGCAGAGGTCTAACCACGCCTCGGCCGGGGTTGAAGGGAATGTTCCAAACATAACTGATCACGAAGCGATGGGGAACATCAAAGAAAGAAAGCCCCTTTTCATTACTGCGGCTGTAAGCATTCGCGGGTAAGGCTGGCTGAGCTCCGATGTTGCCGGCAAAGGAAGAATTGTCGATAGATTTAGAGAAAGTGTAAGCAGCTAGAAATTGCAGTCCATTGGAAAATTTTCGTTCCAATCGGACGATCATAGCGTTGTAGTGGGAGAAGCCATTGCGAGTAACAATGGTTGAGCCGATTGCAAAGGCAGGATAGGGCTGGCGACTGATAAGCGACGTTGGACTGGCTGGGTCAGCATCAAGAACCGCTTGGTTCATGTTGTTGCGCCAATCCAGCTTGGTCCCCTTGGATCCCAAGTAACCGATCTCAAGTGCAAGGTTTGGCCTCAGTTCTCGCTGCAAGTTGAAACTCCACTGTTGGATATACCCAAGCGGCATCCTTTTGTCTAAAGAATTGAAGCCGATCGCGCCGAGAGTGACCTCAGCCGGAAATACATTCGACCAAATGAGCGATGGTTTGAGAACGTCGTTCGTGAGCGCATAGCTCAGTTGATTGGGATAGTTAAAGCTACCAAACAGGATGTCGTTGTTGGCATTCTGAGCTTCATAGAAGATGCCATAGCTGCCGCGAACCACATTGCGGCGGCTGCCAAAGGGCCTCCAGGCAAATCCAAATCGTGGTGCAAAATTATTTCGATCAGGAGGCACAAGGCCGGGCGGTGTGAGTGGTTCGCTGGTTTGAGTGAATCCCTTACCCGGCACAAAATATCTTGAAGCACCCCCGTAGATTAGGCGACCGCCAGGAAAGGTTGCATCGAAGATCGAGCGCTGCCCACGATCGTTTGTGAATGGCGATTGGTACTCGTAACGGATTCCGAGATTCAAGGTAAGGTCATCCCGGACTTTCCAATCGTCTTGCGCGAATCCCTGCCAGACCGCGCTGTGGTTGAGCCCGTCAGGTCCAGGCGGTGCCGCGGCATTCGCGGTAGCCGGAGTGCCCAGCAGGAAATCGGCGATCGAGTTCCCACCCAGTGTGCCCGTGAAGCCGAAGGACCCTTGAGTGGCTCCGATGTTTCGGACATCAAGAGACGCAAGGCGGATATCACCACCAAACTTCAACGTATGGGCACGCTTGATCCAGGTTAGATTGTCAAGATAAGTATAAACACCGCCCCGTTGCGTGATCAGCGCTGCGCCTCCAAGGCTCGTATAGCCTGCCATAGCAACCGTCGGCAGCGCGTTGAATTCGGGATCGCGGCTCATCGTATTCTTCAAGCCAAGTAGCTGAGCAAAGTTGATATCAGTCTTGAAGCCAGGACCTTGGTGCAGCGTATTGCGTGAGTAGCTGGCGCGAAATTCGTTAATCAAAGTGGGCCGAATTACCTGATTGAGTCCAGCCACGGCGTTGTGGGCCCCAGCAGGAGCGGCTGTTGTGTATTCACGCAAAATACCAGGAGTGATGTTGGTTGTGGCATTTCGCGAATATCGGGCAAATGCTCGCGTGTTGCTATTTAGTTGTTGATCCATCTTGATAGTGAACTGGTCAAAATCGTTGATTGTGCTAATTGGGGTAACAAGGTTAATTCCAGGACCGGCAGATCCAGGCAAGGTTGTAACTGATGGAATGTATCGCTGGAATATTTTGCTGGTCGGATCAATGCGGGAAGCAGGGATCTGTTTGTTCGGAAATACAACACCTGTGAATGGGTCTCTGACGCTTGCTGCAGCAACCGTGGACAAGTCGCCGCTTAGCTGCGCTTGCGTTGGGATCGCTGAAAGACGGGTGACCGGCGAGCGTTGTCGAACGCCTTCAGAATTGAACAGCCAAAACGTTTTGTTCCGGCCGTTATAGAGCTTCGGCAATAACACCGGCCCACCAATCGTGCCTCCGAACTGGTTGCGGCGAAGAGCGGGTTTTTGTTGCTGCTCGAAGAAATTGCGTGCATTCAAAGCGTTGTTGCGCAGGAATTCAAAGAGCGTAAAGCGGATAGTGTTGGTGCCGGACTTAGTAACCACGTTGATCTGAGCCGCCCCGCGGCCATATTCAGCATTGAACGTATTGCGCTGAATCTTGAACTCTTCAATCAAGTCCACCGACGGTCTGATAAAGCTGACATTGGCGTTGGAGTTTGTATTGCTGGCCCCGTCCATCATGAAGCTGTTGCTCAATCCCCTGGTACCGGCAACGCTAAAATATGCATCGTTTCCGGCACCTGCAACAGGCGCAATAACGCCAGGAGCAAGCACGGCCAATTGCTCAAAATTTCTGCCATTAAGAGGTAGTTCCACAATGCGTTGGTTGTCAATCACCGTACCTTGGCTAGCCGTATCTGCTTCGATGATGGATGCCGTTGCGGTGATTTGTACCTGCTGTTCAACGGCGCCCAATTCGAGCCGTATATCCACTCGGGCTCGTTGATCAACCTCTAGCTTGACTCCCGAGACAATGGAGCGCTTAAATCCAGCATGCTCGCAGGACACCTCGTAAAGGCCAACTGGCAACGCAGGGGCTTGGAAATTACCCGAAGCGTCCGTCTTCACGGTACGAATCGTGTTGGTATCGATGCTGCGGATTCTGACTGTTGCCGCAACAACAACTGATTGTGAATTGTCGGTGATGGTGCCAAGAATGGAACCGAATAGCGACTGGGCTACAACGGGCGCAGACAGCAGCGACAGTGCGAGACAAACGCAAATAGACGGGTGCCGAAAAGGGACCTTCATTAGATTACTCCTAAGTTCAAGCCAGTTGCGGCTGCTTGGGATCGCGCTTGATCCATCGGAAAGCTGGCAAAGAATTTCTCCAGAAGAATTTCTCAGCAGCAGATTGGCCCTTTCCCATGAAATAGATTTTCATGATTTCCAAAATCGCTTTATTGCGGCCTGCATACACTAGCCAATCCTCACCAAAGATATCCCAAATAAAGTCCATCACCGGCTTGTAGACAGCAGGATCCAATTCCGCATTGGGCCGACGGTGGAGTCCTGAAACTTTCACATAGACATTCCGCTTCCTGAGTTCCATCAAGTTGTTCGAGTAATGTTTCAGAACCCTAGCATCCGTTGGCAGCGCCAACGCCTGCAAATGGCCAAGGACCACTCGCAGTTCAGGCACCTTGTCAGTAAGGCGCACCGTTGCTTCAATCAGGTCCAAGCGTGGATTTGCCACCTCAAGTGTGAGCCCAGTCTGCGCGAACGCCTTCATGTTGGCGATGAAATCGGGCTGCTCAACAGCCGCCACCAGATTCTGATTCTCCCAGACGTTACCGTACCGGATGCCGAGAAACAATTTGTTCCGATGATATCGCTCAAGATATTCGCGGAATTCCGGTTTCATTGGATCGAGGTTGCCAATCATTCCGGTAATCATCGGCTCGTTTTCAATGATCATCAGTACCCAAAGATTGTCCTCAACCCAAGGGCTGGCTTCCACTTTGATGCCTCCCACAATGCCCAGTGGAATTGCACTTTCGCGAAAGTGTTGTGGCAGGAACGGAGGGGCATTCGGAGTTCGCGGAAAGGGTGCTCCTTGCGGGCGAGTCTGATCGTACAGATGGAAATGGGTGTCGATGATCGGGATGGGTTTTTCAGTAGCAGCCGACAAGCTTACTGCTGCAGCGGATGCACCGGCTGAGGCAAGAAACGCTCTGCGGCCCGATGGTGCTTTGATGTCGATCATATCGTTCTCGACTCTTTTTTGGCTCAACGCGACACTGCCGCGTTGGAAAGCTTTCTTAGCGTGTCTGTTCCTGAAGTTCGGCGCACAACTTTCTTTAGCTCCGCTGGGTCTCCGTCTGCATTTTGGCGCTGGATCGCTTCCCGGTAACGCTCCTGTTTGTCGGCTAGATCGAAGGGTGTTTCACTAAGCGAATTCTTAACATCCAAAGAAGCGCCTTTCGAATGAAGGAATTCAAGCATCTCAGGCTTGCCTGCAATGGCTGCCAGATGCAGGATGGATTGGTTCTGTCGGGCAAGAGCGATTGAATCCACTGGGTCCGGAATCTTGTCTTGAGGATCCCAGCGGGCGTCTACTTTAGCTCCAAGCACAACCAGTTCCTTCACCATGGTCAAGTCTCCCGCCAGCACCGCCACAGAGAACGGCGTGTGCCCATCTTTGCGAACCAAGTTCGGATTCCCGTTACGTCCGGCCAGAATCTGGACCAACTCAACATTTCCAGAACTGGCGGCAATATGCATTGCAGAGGATCCCGGTGCCGCAGGGTTAATGCGCACATCGCCGGCAGGTCCTCCAGTGGGGTAGACTGTTTGCTTGTTTGGGTCTGCACCCGAAACCAACAATCGCTGTACAATCACCATTGCTTCTTTCAGACTCTCCGATGAGTTGACCCCATCGTCGGAACCCAGTGCTAATGCCGCCGCCGTTTGACCATAACCGCCTTTCTGTCTTGCGCTGCTCCTGTTTGCCTTCGCGACGGCAAGAGCCGCGCCATGCAAGGGCGTATAACCTGCGCCATCGACAACTTTGACGGACGCCCCGCGATCCAACAGGAGTTTGGCGAGTCGAAGGTCGGGACTGAATCTCTGCGAGCTACCAGCAGTGGCCGGTCCGCCCTTGCCAGGAACAAACGTGCCCTTTGGTGGATCCCATTTAAAGAGCGCAGCAAGCAATGGCGTTGTGCCATCGGCCGTAGCTGAGTTGACATCCAGACCTGCATCCAGAAGCATTCGAGCCGACTCAAGATCATTGTTCTGCACGGCGAAATGCAACGCGTTCAGTCCGCCTTTTTTTGCAGTGTATTCGCCTTCGTTGTTCCAGGGAATTCCTGTCTTCCCCAAAGTCGCAGTGGTCGGCAGATAAATGGTGTACTTCACGTCCCAAGTTTTGGTTCTTGCTTGGATATCGGCTCCGTGTTCCAACAAAAGACGCACTGCGGCGGGTTGCCCCGCGGCCCACATCAGTGCAGTTTGAAGATACTTGTGATCGTGTGCGGTCACTTTCGCCCCGTGCTCAAGCAAAGCTTTCATGATGTCAGTGCGTCCCATGCGGGAAGCCGTCATCAGCGGAGTTTCTCCGTTTTCTCGGGCCACATTCGGATCGGCACGATTGACAAGGAGTTGAGTCACCATGGCTACCGAACCATTGGCAATCGCTAGCGCTAGCGGGCCGATGCCAAGTTCGTTCGTCAGATTCGGATCAGCGCCCGCTTTTAGAAGGATAGAGGAAATTTCCAGATTGCTGCGCATGACCGCCCAGGCAAGCGGACTGGTGCCATCGCTATCACGTTCATTCGGATTCAAACCCTGACTTAGCAAATGCTCCACTGCGCTGCGGTCATCACTTCGCACTGCATCCATCAATTGCCCCCCATCCACTCCGAACAGGAAGCTTGCCAGGAAGACCGTCAGAAGTCCAACCAGTGCCGATTTCATTAGACCTCCAGCCTGTTCAACGGGCCAGTGCTATCGCCCAGCTTTTCAGTAGGCACGCCTACTTTATCGAGCATAGTCAGATAAAGATTCGTTAGTGGAGTTTCATCACCAGGGAATTTCAAATAACGCCCACCGGCAATGCGTCCAGCCGCTCCACCAGCGACGATGATCGGCAAATCGTGCTGACTATGTGACGTCGGAACGCTGAGGTTGCTGCCGTAGAGGATAAGCGAATGGTCCAGAAGAGTTGAGTTGCCTTCCTTTATGGCGTCCATCTTACCTAAGAAGTATGCGAACAGCCGTGACTGATCCACGTTGATCTTCGCAAGTGCATCCAGTTTCTCCTTCTCAAAATTGTGGTGCGAAATCTCGTGGTGACCCATCGAGATATTCAAGTGTGGGTATGTAATCGAGGTGGATTCGCGCGCATATAAGAAGGTCCAGACTCGCGTTAGGTCAGCTTGCAAGGCCAAAGTTTGAAGGTCGAACATCAGCTTGATATGCTCTACCCAAGAGTCCGGAACACCGGCTGGTCGCGAAGTATCCGGCAAATTAGTGGACGGCTTTCGCGAAGCAACTTGAATTCTCCGTTCGATGTCCCGGATCGATTCAACATACTCATCGAGCTTGCGGCGATCCCCTGCCCCGAGTTGCAACTTAAGTTCGTTGATACGTTCAGTAACTGCGTCGAGACTGCTACGATCGGCAGCATCACGGGCAGCGGCTGCCGCTGGATCAATGCGCCCGCCCTCTCCGAATAGACGTTCAAAGACCCGCCGCGGATTGGATTCGAACGGCAGGGGCGTTGTAGCAGTCTTAAAAACCGGCCCAACATTAGTTGCAATACCGTTGTTGTTTTCGGCAGCAAGTTCCAAAGAAGCAAACTGCGTTTGCTTACCCAAGGTCTTGGCGGCCAACTGATCCACTGAAATCCCTACATGCACTTTGCCCTTCGTCATCTCAACCCCTGTGAGGAAGGACGCAAGCGCACGGTCGTGAAAGCCCGCCTTACTTCGATCCGGGTCAGAAGAGAGACCGCTGATTACGACAAACTTCTTGCGATGCGGAGCCAGGGGGGCAAGTGCCTCGCTGTATTCGTAGTTTGCGCCTTCACCCTTCGGCCGCCAACGATCCTGGTCAACGCCCAGTGGATAGACTATGAATCCCAGACGCCGGACAGGCGCAGCTGCGGTTAAATTTTGTGCAGTTAGCGCGGGGATCATAGCATCAAGAAGCGGAAGTGCCAGGGTAATTCCTGTATTGCGCAAAAACGTCCGGCGCTGGAGATATTTCTTCGGTACAAACATGGTTTATTGGCGCTCCTGCTTTTGTCTCATCTGAAATGGTGTACTTTTCACTGTTGCAAGGATCAGATCGTGGAATCGATAGCCGTCTGCTTCCGTCTGATGCATCATATCGCGAATGGTGGGTTGATCTCGGGGCTCCAACTCCCGCCCCAAGGCGTAAGTCATCAAGCGTTCCAGAGTGGCTTGAACAAACTCGTCAGACCTGTTCAGCAGCATCTTTCTTAGTCCCTGCGGGCCGGAAATTTCCTTTCCTCCAGGCAGTTTGGCTGAGGCGTTGATTGGGCCGCCTTCATCGTTGCTTCGCCAGCGGCCAATCACGTCGTAGTTCTCTAATGCAAAGCCCAGCGGGTCAATCCTGTCGTGGCACGAAGCGCAACTGGGGTTGGCGCGATGCCGCTCTACTTGTTCGCGAGCCGTAAGTTTTCTTCCGTTGCCGCGGCTATCATCCAGCGGAGGAACATTTGCTGGAGGAGCGGCAGGCGGCGAATTCAGCAAATTATCCAAAATCCACTTGCCGCGCAAAACTGGCGAGGTGCGAGTGGAGTGCGAGGTAAGCAGCAAAATGCTGCCTTGGGCCAATAGTCCGCCTCGTTCAGTATTGCCTGCAAGCCCCACCCGGCGAAACCCTGGTCCTGTGACTCCCTCAATACCATAATGACCAGCCAGCCGTTCATCAAGATAGGTGTAGTCGGCGCGCAATAGATCCAACGCGCTACGATTCTCTCGGATCAGGCTGTTCACGAAAAGCCGCGTTTCTGTTTGAAAAGCTTCGCCAAGAGCAGCATCGAATCTTGGGAACAACTGCCTGTCCGGCACCATCTTGGTTAACGCCCGAAGGCCCAACCACTGCGATACAAAGTTATCCATCAGCGCCGAGGAGCGCCGATCTGTAAGCATCCGCCGCACTTGACCCTCAAGCACACTGGCATTGCCCAGCTTACCTCCCGCTGCGACATCAAGAAGCTGATCGTCAGGAATGGTACTCCACAGAAAGAAGGACAGACGCGAAGCGAGTTCAAAACCAGTGAGTGGCTGCGCTTTTCCTGGCGTGGTTTCTGGACGGTCAAACTCCAAGCGGAAAAGAAAATCCGGAGAGATCAGCACATCGCGAATTGCTGCACTGATTGCTTCCTCAAAACTCTGATTGGGTCGTGCCGCTGCAAATGTTTTCAGGAATGGTTCAATGTCTTTTGACGAAACATTGCGGCGGAACGCACGGCGTACAATGGGAGAAAGGACGCGCTTGGCGCAGTCACTCTCGTCCCCCGAAGTGGCGGCTGGACGGCAAACGAAAATTCGGGCACGACTCGGCGTTTCGCCGGGACCAGTTGAGTTGTATGGTCCAGCGATCTCAATCCGCGCAAGCGACGGTGGACCAGGCTGGCCGTCAAACGCATTTTCGCCAGCTGTCATGCCGCCGATCTCGAACAGGTTAGTGCGCCGGCCATCAACTCGGAATTCAATATTCGGGCGGATTGCAGTTCCTAGAACATCCAGCGGGCCACCAATCGGTGCGCCACCTGGTCCGCCAACATTCAGCACTGGTCCTTCGCGCTGAGCGTACTCGTCCGGGAACGCTACAATCACCGTATGTGCACCAGCCTTCATTTTTGTCAATCGAGTTCGGAAAAAACGCACACCCTCGCGGGGCGATAGACTCTCCTTCGCAAGGAAAGCACGTAGATCGTAATCACCGCTCTGAGGAAAATAGTGGCTGACCCGAATGCCGCCGCGAGTGCCAAACGGCATATCTTCGCCCTGCCAGGTTGCCTGGGTCTTAGTGGCACGAAAGATTTCAACTACAGGAGATGCGTCACTAGTTCCAGTTGCCAATTGACTGACTCTGCGCGCAACTTTTAGATAGCGTTCCAACAGCAGTGGCGACATGGAGAGAGCGTCGGCGACGTTGTCGAACCCAGCAGCAATCTGGTCCTGCGGTAACTCCTCCGTTAATGGAAGTTCAAGACCTAGTAAGTCGCGGATGGCGTTTGAGTATTCTGTTCGGTTTAATCGACGGATCACGGGCCTTCCCGCGAAGGGAGATCGGCGTGACACTTGGTCGAGTTCCGCCGTTAGACCGCCGACGAATGTCTTGGCGGTCGCCTCATCTGGACGAGGCATACCAGTGGGGGGCATTTCTTGCGCCCTCACCTTTTTCACGACTTTCTCCCAAACCTCCGGGCTGGCCGCAGGATCTGAGGACGAGATTCCTTCAAGGACGAATCCTCCGGATTTTGCTCGCTGGTTATGACAGGACAAACAGTACCGTCCAACGAAAGCTTCCCTCCCCTGCGGTTGCGCCTGCAAGGAAATAGAAAAGAAAGCGGCGAGGATAATCACGCTAAGGGCGGAGCTGGGAATTAGAAGCATGTTAAATCAGGTTGACCACTCAGCCTTGCAACGAAACATACAGGTCTGCGTTTATCTGTTAGTAGTGTACGCTGGGCGCTAGCCCACTGGCAAGCGCTTAAGCGCTTCTTACTGCCTTCTGTTTGAGAGTAACCCGCTCCTTCAACTGCGTTTGCCAAGTCTCTCTAGGAGCCGGTTAATTTACTCACAACATTTCCCGAAACGTCCGTTAGACGAAAGTCTCTTCCTTGATACTTATAAGTGAGTTTAGTATGGTCAAACCCAAACTGATTCAACATCGTTGCGTGCAAATCATGGACTTGGACTGTATCGGTGACGCTTTGAAACCCCAACTCATCGGTTGTGCCAACACTAACACCAGGCTTAATTCCGCCACCGGCCATCCACACTGAATAGCCATCAATCAGGTGGTTGCGGCCTCCGTTTTTCGCTCCACCCTCAGCCATTGGTGTACGGCCGAATTCACCGCCCCAAACGATTAGCGTCTGATCCAATAAACCGCGCTGCTGCAAGTCAATCAGCAATGCGGCGCTGGCACGGTCCACTTCCGGGCAAATTTTGTTGAGCGCAGTTTCAATCCCTGTATGATGGTCCCAATCCGTGTGATACACCTGCACGCATCGCACACCCTTTTCGATAAGACGGCGCGCCAATAAGCAATTGGTAGCAAAACCTGGCTTGCCCGGAGTGACGCCATACAGGTTCAGCGTTTCCTTTGATTCCTTGGCCAAATCCATGAGATCGGGAGCGCTGGCTTGCATGCGGAACGCCATCTCATAAGAGGCAATGCGGGTTTCGATTTCCGGATCACCGGTCACCGAAAGCCGTTCGCGATTGAGGTCGGCGATTGCATCGATGGCTCGGTGTTGGCGGTCCCGAGTGACACCGGCGGGATTGTCGAGGTGAAAAATTGGCGACTTCGCATTGAGAAACGGCACGCCCTGATATTGCGTCGGAAGAAAGCCGCTTCCCCAGATGTCAGTGCCGTTGCGCGGGCCTCGTGGGCCGCTGGTCATCGCTACAAATGCCGGCAGATCCTTAGCCTCGGCACCCAACCCGTAAACCAGCCAGGAACCGAGTGACGGGCGGCCTGAAACCATCGCGCCCGTATGGGCCGCCACCATCGCCGGTGAGTGATTCACGTTTGTTGTTTTCATGGAATGGATGAAAGACATCCGATCTGACTGGGTTGCAAGCTGCGGTAAGAGATCTGAAAACCAGTGCCCGCTTTGCCCGTGTTGTTTGAATAGGCGACGCGAGCCATAGAGTTTCGGTGCAGCCATGCGCTCCATGAATGCGAACTTCTTGCCCTCCATCAAAGATGCCGGCGTGGGTTGTCCATCCATTGCCGCAAGCTTCGGCTTGTGCTGGTAAAGATCCAGTTGCGAAGGCCCGCCTTCCATAAAGAGGTAGATGATCGACTTTGCTTTGGCCGCAAAATGGGGCTTTTTAGGGGCAAGAATATCGGCGAGGGCGATGCGGGCCAGACCAAGCGAACAGTACTTCAAGAAATGGCGGCGAGCTAGATTGTGCATATGCTTATTCCCGGGTTATAAATTCGTCGGTGTTCATTAAGACGCGTGCGACGGAAGTCCAGGCTGCAAGCTTTGGAGTGGCATCCTTGCCTCCCATGGCGATGGCTTCCTCTGGCTTTGTCTCGAAAGCATCCAACTCCACCGAATAAAGACGTTGCAACCGTTCGCGCTCACCGGATGTTGGTGGGCGGGACAGGGTCAATTGCATAGCTTCTTCGATGGGGTCGGCCGCATTCTGCACTCGGCGAGCCAAGGCCTGCGCCATTTCGTGAAACGTGGGGTCATTCAACAGCGTAAGCGCTTGTAAAGGTGTGTTGGTTCGAGGTCGGCGAGTGCAAGGCAATAAGCCATTGGCAGCGTCGAACACTTTCATGGAAGGATTTGGCGTAATGCGGTAATGAAAAGTGTATAGGCCGCGGCGGTACCGGTCGTCCCCTTTACTGGTGGGCCAGGCTTGTTTCACCTGGCCTGTTTCCATGACTCCTTCGGGTTGCAGCGGGTAGACGCTTGGTCCGCCGATAGTTGTATTCAAGAGTCCGGAAGCTGTGAGCGCGGAATCACGCACGATCTCTGCATCCAGCCGCAAACGAGCCTGACGGCTCAACAACACATTTCGAGGGTCTTTGCTGACTGCTTCTGGCGGCATGTTGGAGGATTGCCGGTATACAGATGAAGTGACAATGAGACGGTGCATTGCCTTTTGACTCCACCCAACCCGCGCGAATTCCGTGGCTAACCAATCCAGTAATTCCGGGTGGGTAGGCTTATCTCCCTGCGTGCCGAAGTCATTATCCGTTTCAACAATCCCCAGACCGAAATAGCGTTGCCAAATTCGATTGACAGCAACACGGGCAAATAGGGGGTTCTGCGAAGTGGCAATCCAATGGGCCAAATTGAGACGGGTTGCCTCAGACCCTACCGATGGAGATATAGCGGAAAGCACTCCCGGCGTCACTCGGACGCCTTTGCGCAAATAGTCGCCTCCCAACAATACATTCGTGTCCCTTGTTTCCGGGCGTTCGCGCATCACCATGGCGACAGTAAGGGGCGGAATTTGTTTCTTGAGCGCCGCAATCGTGTCGCCCCGAATCTTGTCTCCGACATCTCCTTTGGGCAGTTCATTTGCTTCGCCGCCACGATAGACGAACCTTTCCTTGTACAAAGCCAGCAACTGCGCCCTCAGCGCATTGTATTTTTCGGTTTCTTCGGGAGTGCCCAATGCGAACATGGGCGCGTGGGTCGTTTCCCGATCATTGGTGATGGCGAAGGGCGGTAGGTCAGAGCCGTATTCCTCGATGTTGTTGAAGTAGGCGTAAAGTTGATAGTATTCGCGCTGCGAGATTGGATCGTACTTGTGATCGTGACAACGAGCGCACCCAGTGGAAAGGCCTAAGAGAACAACGCCTAGGGTGTCAACCCGATCCGCAACTGCTTCCGAACGGTATTGCTCCCGATCTGTTCCTGCTTCGATCTGTAATAGCGAATTTCTCTGGAATCCAGTGGCGATGATCTGGCTTGGAGTAGCTTTGGGAATCAGATCTCCGGCTATTTGTTCAATGACGAACTGATCGAAGGGCAAGTCGCGATTCAGCGAGTCGATCACATATTCGCGGTACTTCCAGATTTGGCGTGGTTCGTCGCGAGACCCGCCGTCAGAATCGGCATACCGGGCTTGATCGAGCCAATGGCGAGCCCAGCGTTCTCCATATTGAGGTGAAGAAAGAAGGCGATCCACCTGCTTTTCATAAGCGTTTGGCGTTATGTCATTAAGAAAATCTTGAGCTTCGACTGGCGTGGGTAAGATGCCGGTTAGATCAAGGTGGACACGGCGCAACAACGTTAACCGGTCAGCTTCCGGCGAAGGTTTCAGCTTCTCGCGCTCTAGACGAGCAAGGATGAATTGATCAATGGGTGTACGAACCCACTTGGAAGCTGTAACAGCAGGCAGCGAGTGACGAACAGGGGCCTTGAATGCCCAATGATTCCGGCGCTCCTCTTTTGTTTTCGCGATCGCAGGCTCGGACTCTCTCCATGGAGCCCCTTCGGCAACCCATAATTCCAGTTTTGCAATTTCAGTTGGCGACAGTTTCCCGGCTGGCGGCATTTTCAGCGGACCATCCTGACGGACTGCCTTGAGTAACCACTCGAAACCCGGGCCGCGATTACCCCCTTCGGACAACGCAACTTTGGAGGAAAGGGAAAGACCGCTACTGCGGGTTTTGTCGTTATGGCACTTCTGGCAATGACGCAAGAAAATAGGCCGGACGTCTCGTTCAAAGTCTTGGGCTGACAACGTTGCCGTGAGGATGATCAATAATAGGAGGCGAACCATAGTCCCGGTTATTCTATCTAATAATTGTCAACGCCGCTTCGGCCAGGTGCGTCTGTTGAAGCGCTAAACAACAAGATTTCCATCAAGCGTAGGACGCCATTGACATGCCCACCGAACTAGTTGGATGCCCGATAAGTTGATATATTGTCGAAGTGCCAATCAACAATGCAATGCCCCGGCGAACATTCACGCAACTTCTGGGTGCACTTTCGGCTGCGCCAACTTCGGCAGATGTAGCACTGATCACTCACGCCGACGGTCCCCATCTCAGCGCCTATATTGAAGGTCTTGCAAAGTCTCCTGAAGTTGGCAAGGTCTGGCTATGCGACGCCGCAACCAAACCGCAGGTGCGCAAAGGGCTTGGAAGCAAATTGGCGGGTGTCTTCAAGAATTCCACAGAACTCTTCAATACCCACAAGCCTGCACTGGCAATCATTACTATGGAAGCGGCACTTGCACCACCAGCCATCGATGCGGCACTGAACGCGGGTTGCCATGTGATGGCGGAAAAACCTGCTTGTGTCCGGGCCGAAGATTTCGCACCTCTGGCGGCCAAAGCGAATAACCGGAAACAGCACCTGATGCTGGCATTTTCCAATCGGGTTGACCCAGTGATGCTGGAGGCTCGCCGTCTAGTGCAGTCCGGCACAATTGGAAAAGTCTATGGAATGGAAATGCACACCATCGCCGATCAGGAGAGGTTGACGAAGCCTGCCTATCACCAAACGTGGACAGCGAAGAAAAGCAGAGCAGGAGGCGGTCATTTGATTTGGCTGGGAATCCATTGGCTTGATCTTGCCGTCTACATCAGCGGATCACCGATCACACAAGTGGCTGGATTCACGGGTAATGTCGGTGGACAACCCATTGACACTGAAGATTCAGCTGCCGTGGTTCTGAAGTTTGCCAATGGAACCTTTGGCACTTTGACCTCAGGCTACTATATTGATCGCGGCAAGCACCTGTTTATTAAAGTGTGGGGTTCTGACGGCTGGCTTGAGATCCATCACGACAGGCCTGAAAATCCTTTGGAGTGGTACAGCAACAAACAACGCAACGTTCAAAAGATGGGGCCGGCGAAACCCGGAGGCTACACACCTTGGGTGCAACACATCGTCCGTGCGTCGATTGGTTTGGAACGCGCAGTGCTTTCGGCGGACGAAAGTCTTCATGCTCTTAAGGTGGTGTTCGCAGGCTACCGGGCGGCTTCCAGTGGCCGCACACAGTCAGTCTAAATAATATAAAATCTAGTTACCGGTAACTGCCTGACTTTGGAGGATTGTCCATGTTCGACGAACTGCGACGCGTGGCTGTGATTGCGCTTCTCGTGACGCCACTTGTTGCCCAGCGCGCCCCACTCTTCAAAGACGAAATTCTCCCAATCCTGGAAAAAAACTGTGCCGCATGCCATAACGCTGAAAAGAAAATGGGTGGTCTGGATCTTTCTACATTTGCAGGGATGATGAAGGGGAGTAGCTCGGGTCCGGTGATTGCCCCTGGGAAGCCTTCGCATAGTTTGTTGTGGCTGTTGGTTGAAAGTGGACAGATGCCAGTCGGTGGCAAGATTTCGGTCGCTCAAAAGCAGACGCTTAAGGCTTACATTGAACAAGGCCGTTTTCCAAAATCAGAAGTAGATCCAGCTCAGACTGCCGCTCGTGAAGCAGCGAAGATCACACCCGAAGCACGCAATTGGTGGTCTTTCAAAACGCCAATGAAACCAGCTGTTCCAGTGGTTAAGGATACCAACCAACAGCGTACGGCAATTGATGCTTTTGTTCTTGCTCGTTTGAAGGAGAAGGGTTGGCACTTGCAGCCAGAAGCGGATCGCCGCACCTTGCTGCGCCGCGCATACTTAGACCTTACTGGCTTGCCTCCCACTCCCGCTGAAGCCAAATTCTTTCTGGATGACAAATCGCCAAAGGCTTACGAAAAACTGATCGATCGTCTGCTTGCCTCTGAACGGTACGGCGAACAATGGGGACGACATTGGCTTGACGTTGCGGGCTATTCCGACTCGCGTGGAGATGCCGGGGATAGCGAACGGGAGACTTCCTGGAAGTACCGCGATTACGTGATCCGTGCCTTCAATCAGAACAAGCCCATTAACCGTTTTCTGTTGGAGCAAATTGCTGGCGATCAATTAGTGAACTATAAGCCTGGCACTTCACCCACCGCCGAACAAGTTGAGCCCCTAACGGCGACCGGCTTCCTGCGCACAACTGCGGACATCACCGATAACCAAACCATCTACGAAGTGGATAAGTATTTCGACGCTCTTCAGAAATCCATGGAGACAAGTCTTACAGCAGTCACCGGAATATCTATTGGTTGCGCACGTTGTCATGATCATAAGTTCGACCCGATTCTGCAACGCGATTATTATCGGCTTACTGCAAGTTACCAGGCGGTGTTCGATCCAGAAAACTGGCTTGCTGCAAACTTGAATTTTGGTCCATGGCCAAGCAGGATGATTTTAGATATTCCGCAAGATAAGCGGCAAGCGTGGATTAATGACGTCACCAGCAGCGCTGCCAAAACACTGCGCCGCCTTGATGAACTGCTGGAAGGGACTTACCAGCGCTTTCGTTCGGAACTGAAAGCTGGCAACGAACTAACCGAGCAACGGCGCAAGGAGATTCGCGCACAAATTGAAGCTGACCCTGATTTTGAGGTGGACCGCAACGCCTTGAAAGACTTCATCACCGATCAGGAGATGGAGAAGCGCTTTCCGGAACTAGTTGTTTGGAAAAATGATTTAGTTGCTAGAAAGGCTGCTCGAAAGAAGAAGCAATCGAATGTCGATCCAAACTACATTGAAGCCGTTTGGGACGTGTCGAAAACTCCATCGTCAACTTACCTATTGCAGCGTGGTAGCTACCTTGCCCCGGGTGATGAGGTGAAGCCTGGCATTCCGATTGTCCTGGACAATCCGCAGAAGCCTTTGACATTCCCCGACCCTCAGGCGCATCCCGAATGGAACCACACTGGCCGACGCCTGACTCTTGCCAACTGGTTCGTCTCTCGTGAAAATCCGCTAGTGGCTCGTGTGTTCGTCAATCGTGTTTGGCAATTTCATTTTGGCGAAGGCATTGTTCGTTCGGTTGACGATTTCGGCAAGCAGGGCGACCATCCATCGCATCCAGAGCTGCTGGACTATCTGGCAGTGACCTTCCAGGAAAGCAATTGGAATTTGAAGCTACTCACAAAGCAGATTATGATGTCGCAAGTTTACCGGCAATCCTCCGCAGAAATTCCGGCTTACATTGCTGAGGATCCTTCGTCGCGTCTCCTGTGGCGGAAGCCGCCACTACGCCTGGAAGCTGAAACGATTCGCGATAGTATGCTGCGAGTCAGTGGGTTGCTGCAAGATAAAATGTACGGCCATCAGGAGCCGTTGAAGCGCGGGGCCGATGGTCAGTGGTTGGAAGATGAAACTAAGGGCAACGCCAATCGACGCAGCCTCTATTTAAGTCAGTTCCGGACACGCCCTGTAGCTTTCCTGCACGCTTTCGATGCGCCGACAATGACTTCGGACAATCAAGCCCAGCGCTTCCGTTCGGCATTGCCCACGCAATCTTTGGCGTTGTTGAACAGCCCACTGATCATACGCACCACCACTGCAATGGCCAGTCAGTTATTGGAACAAACTCAAAACAATTTCGACGAAGCTTTAGCCAGGGCCTTTGATGCCGCCTACAACCGGGCACCGTCACAGCGCGAGTTGGCCATTGGGCAGCAATCGATCGCGGCTGCAAAAGACCCGAAGGAAGGGTTGCGGCTATTTCTGCAAGCAATGTTTGGTTCGAACGATTTTCTCTACAGCCATTAATTGGAGACTCACACTTATGAAACGATTTCTTACACGACGCCAAGCATTGCAGGAAACTGCGGTGGGTTTTGGTGGGCTTGCGTTGAGTTCCATGATGGCATGGGGTGCCAACAATACGCGCCAAAAACAACTCTATAATCTTGCTGTGAAGCAGCCCCATTTTGTACCAAAAGCAAAGAACGTAATCTTCATCTACGTCGGCGGCGGTCCCAGCACTATAGACATGTACGATCCCAAGCAGATGCTGCGAAAGTACGATGGGAAGCCGGCTCCATTTGAAATCAAAGGGCGCGCACTCAATGGCTCGCAACAGATTATGGCAAGCCCATGGGAGTTCACCAAGTGCGGCCAGAGCGGGCGCGAAATTTCAAACCTTCTGCCACATTTTCAGAAAGTGGTGGACAAGGTAACTTTCGTTCGGTCCATGCAAACCGATAGAATCGACCATTCTACGGCGCAATTCACATTTGTCACTGGCCGGGGGTTTACTGGCTTTCCAAGCCTTGGTTCCTGGGTGAGCTATGCGCTCGGGTCAGAGAATCAAAACATGCCGGCCTACATTGCTTTAGGCGATGGGACAAGCATTGGAGCACGCTCACATTCGTCAGCCTGGTTGCCGCCTGTGTACAGTGGCACTGCGATGCGGGCCGACGCAGAAGCACCGATCTACAACATCAAGCGACCCGATAGCATTACACCTGAACAGCAAGTGCGCCTGCTGGATATGGTGGGGCAGTTGAACCGCGAGCAGAAAATACAATACCCACTGGATCAGGAATTGGAAGCGCGGATTGCCAATTATGAATTAGCTGCCAGGATGCAAGTGGAAGCATTGCGTGTGGCCGATTTGCAATCAGAATCGGAGGCCACCAGGAAACTTTATGGGGTGGACGACAAGGCTTCCGGGCAGTTCGGCAAGCTTTGCCTGATGGGCCGGCGACTTGTGGAAAGCGGTGTTCGCTTCGTTCAGATCTATGCTGGCGGCGGTGGCGGTTGGGATACACACAGCAACATTAAGGGCCAGCTTCCAGGGCTTTGCAACTACATCGATCAAGGTATGTCGGCATTGCTAACCGATCTGGAATCGCGCGGAATGTTGAAGGATACCCTTGTAGTTTGGTCCGGCGAATTCGGACGGCTGCCAACCATTGAAGCAGCAAATTCCAATCCTGGACGCGATCACAATCCTTACGGTTTCAGTTTGTGGATGGCGGGTGCAGGACTGAAGCCTGGATACGATTTTGGGGAAACCGACGAATTGGGTTATGCCGCCGTGCCTGAGTACAAAGTTGGCCATAGCGACATGCACGCAACCATTCAACATCTGTTGGGCATCGACTATGCGAAGAACACCTTCTTTTACGAAGGCCGTCATGAATCGCTGGTGGGCGTCAACCCTGCGCGAGTTATTAAAGAGATCCTGACTTAAAGGAAAACATATGAGCATTAGCCGTCGACATTTACTGGCAGGCCTTGCTGCCGGGCCGTTATTGGCAGGTCCGGAAATCAAGCGCCAAAGTGGAACACGCGTGAAGATAGGCCTGAACGCCTATTCGTTCAACAAGCCTTTGATGGCCGGGACGATGAAAATTCCAGAAGTGATTGAATATTGTGCACAACAACAAATCGATGGGGTTGATCTTACTGGCTACTACTTCCCTGGATATCCGAATGTGCCTTCCGACGAATATATTCGTTCAGTGAAGCGCACTGCGTTTTTGAATGGAGTAACAATCATCGGTACTGGGGTGCGTAACGACTTTACGCTCACCGATGGACCACTGCGAAAGCTGCAAGTCCAACTGGTGAAGAACTGGGTTGAAGTTGCGGCAAAGCTGGGCTCAAACATGGTGCGAGTGTTTTCCGGTAGGGAGGTTCCCAAAGGGTACACGTTCGATCAGGTGTTGGAATACATGGTGCCTGCATTTAAAGAATGCGCAGACTACGGCAAGCAACATGGCATTATTATCGGATTGCAGCATCACCACGATTTTCTGAAGACAGCCGAAGAAACGATCCGTGTGGTGAAGGCTGTGGATTCCGATTGGTTCAGCGTGATTCTTGACGTAGGTAGCGTGCGCCAGGGCGATCCTTACAAGGAGATTGAAAGGCTGATTCCTTACGCCAGCAACTGGCAGATTAAAGAACATGTTTGGTACGGCGAAAAGAAAACAGCAATCGACTTGCACAAACTTCGTGGGCTGATTGACAAAATTGGTTATCGGGGATTTGCACCCATTGAAGCATTGGGCGAAGGCGATCCTAAGGAAGTTGTGACGACTTTCCTGAAGCAAGTTCGTAAGTCCTTTGCGTAATTAGAACCGGAATGGGGTGAGTATCGTGCGACATGTCATTTTCCTCCTGACTATCATCGTCCCTGCCTTGGCGGGAGAGAAGGAGCTCGCCGATTTCTTTGAGGCAAAAGTTCGCCCCGTATTGGCCACCCGCTGCTATACCTGCCACACCGATTCAGCCTCTGGGGGCTTACGACTTGACTCCCGTCAATCTCTACTCAAAGGTGGAAAATCCGGTGCAGCCATAACTCCTGGGAACGCCGCGGATAGTATTCTTATCCAGGCCGTTGGTCATACTCATCCTCGTCTGAAAATGCCACCATCTGGGGATTTGGATCCCACCCAAATTGCAAATCTTAAGGAGTGGATAACGCAGGGCGCAGTTTGGCCTGAGTCTCCTGCGGAGTTCTTCGCGTCGAGAGTAAAGCCGGTATTGGAAGCAAAGTGCTTCGCATGCCACACTACCAACCCCCAAGGTGGCCTGCGGCTTGATTCGCTGGAAGCAATGATCAAAGGCGGAAAGTCAGGTCCAGCAATTAGACCCGGGCACCCTTCCGAAAGCCTCTTGATTCACGCCATCAGTTACAATCACGCTTTAGTGAAAATGCCGCCAGCAGGGCAATTGCCTAAAGAGGATTTCATCAACTTATCTCGTTGGGTTGAGCAAGGGGCAGTTTGGTCAAATGCGACGCAGCCTGCGCCCCGCTACGAAATCAGCGCCAAGCAAAAGGCGTTTTGGTCCTTTCAACCGCTCAGTCCGCCGGCGGTTACCTCCAATAGTAAGAATCCTGTGGATGTGTTGATTAAAGCGAAGTTAACAGAACAGGGCCTCACCTCCGGCAAACCTGCGGACCGGCCAACATTGCTGCGTAGAGCCACCTTCGACTTAACTGGACTTCCACCTACGGCTGAGGAAGTTCGCGCTTTCGCGATGGATAAGGATCCCAATGCATTTGAAAAAGTTGTAAACCGTCTCCTCGCATCCAGGCAGTACGCCGAACGTTGGGGACGTCATTGGCTGGACGTTGTCCGTTATGCTGATACCGCCGGAGACGGTGCTGATTTTCCTGTTCCAGAAGCCTATAAATATCGTAATTATGTAATTGATGCCTTTGGAAAGGACAAGCCCTACGACCAGTTTGTAAGAGAACAAATTGCCGGTGATTTGTTACCTTCTTCAAATGAGGAGCAACGCTGGGAACAAACCATTGCAACAGGTTATTTGGCCCTCTCAAGACGCATTGGAGTAAGCCCAAGAGGGGAACGGCACGTCACCATTGAAGACACCATTGACAACTTCGGGAAAACCTTTCTTGGCTTGAGTGTAAGCTGCGCGCGCTGTCACGATCACAAATTCGACCCGATTCCAACAGCGGACTACTACGCCCTCTACGGTATTTTTGACAGTACCGTTTATCCCTTCAATGGCGAAGAGCATCTTCCCTATAGATCTGATTTTGTATACAGAATTGGAAAAGAAAAGGCTTCGGAAATTCTGGGGCCTTACGAAAAAGAATTTGCCGAATGGAAGAAACTGGAACGCAAAAAGTTCACCGAGTATCAGGAGTTTCAGAATCGACGTATTGATACTCCGGGCCGTTCCCGCGAAGTTGTTTGGAATGAACTACTGAAGATCCGCGCTGAGATGCGCCCCCATGCAGAACGATTTCCGGCACTAGAAACTGCCTATGCGATGTCTGAAGGCACTGGCCACGATGTCAATATTCAAAAAATGGGCGAGCCGAAAATGAAGGGCGATGTAGCTCCTCGAGGATTCCTTCAAATTCTCGGCGGCCAGAAACTGCCGCAGACCGAAAAGGGGAGCGGACGTCTTCAATTGGCGGAATGGGTGACCAACGAAAGTAATCCGCTCACTGCGCGAGTGATGGTGAACCGCATCTGGCATCATCATTTTGGGAAGGGGCTTGTCTCCTCAACCAGTGATTTCGGAGTCCGTGGGACTTTGCCCACAAATTCGGCGCTGCTGGATTACCTGGCCTCGGAATTCAAGACACAAGGTTGGTCAGTAAAAGCAATGCATCGATTGATTATGCTTTCCGACACTTACCAATTGGCAAGCGCAGATGTCCCTGCAAATTCAGCCAAGGACCCGCAGAACGATTTTCATTGGCGTCAAAACCGCCGGAGGTTGGATGCCGAATCGATCAATGACGGTATACGGTTTCTGAGTGCAAGTTTGGATCCGTCGGCAGGGGGCCGCCATCCCATGCCAAATGAGCGAACCTACTTCTTCCGCCAACATGAGCCATTTACGGAAGTGTACCCCAACAACCGCCGGTCGGTTTACAGCTTGCAAGGGAGAATTCAGAAGAACCCCTATCTTGATTTGTTCGATGGTCCGGATGGAAACCTTCCGATGAATGAGCGTAAGCAAACCACAACCTCACTACAGGCACTATTTCTATTGAATTCCAATTTCATGCACGAACAAAGTGCTTCCATTGCTGAACGCCTACTTGCAGCAGCAATCAACACACCTCAGCGAGTGGAATGGGCGTATCAAAGAATTCTGAATAGTGTTCCGTCGTCTGAAGAAGTTGCGAAAGCAGAGCAGTTTCTGGCGGTCTTGCGGCAACAATATTCAGCCTCAGGTTGTACCATCGCATGTGAGCAGAAAGCCTGGGCCAGCTATCTTCGTTCTTTGTTGGGAAGTAACCGATTCTTGTACCTTGATTGATTTATATTTGGAGCACTTGTCATGAACGCCTTTTCACGCCGCCAGTCTATTCGCTCGCTTGCAGCAGGCGGCTTGCTGCTGCCGGGAGTTCTCTCCGAAATGCTGGAGGGAGCCACCCCCACAGCCGACGCGAATAATCCTTTAGCGCCCAAGCCGCCACACTTTCCCGCTAAGGCGAAGCGAGTCATTTTCTTGTTCATGACCGGCGGCGTTTCTCACGTTGATACTTTCGACCCCAAACCCTATCTGACTCGAAATCATGGCAAAGCGGCTACAAATTTGAAACGTCGCGGCAAAGATTTTTACAAAGCTTCGGATTGGCAGTTTAAGCGTTACGGAAAAAGCGGAATTGAGGTGAGCGATCTTTTCCCAAACATTGGTGGGGTGATTGACGACATTTCGGTAATTCGTTCCATGGTGAATATTAACGGTGATCACTTTGGAGCTACCATTGGCATTCATACTGGCTCGGCAACATTCAACCGGCCGAGCATCGGTTCATGGGTTAGCTATGGATTAGGAACGGTGAATAAGAATTTGCCGTCGTTCGTAGTAATCGCACCAGAACTACCGTATGCAGGCGGACAAGTGTGGGGTTCCGATTTTCTTCCAGTGCTGCATCAAGGAACGCGAATCGTCCCAGGCCCTGAGCCGATTTCCAACATTAACCGCCGCTCTGCTTCGGCAAGTGTTCAACAGACGGAACTGGACATGCTTGAGTATTTCAACCGGCAACATCTGGCTGGACGCGAAACGGATTCAAATCTGGAAGCCCGCATCAAATCCTTTGAAACTGCTTTCGGTATGCAGCGCGAAGCGCCCGAGGCCTTCGATATTAAACAGGAATCGGATGCTACTTTGAAGCTCTACGGAATTGATCGTAATACAACAAAGGGCTTCGGATGGCAATGCCTTGTAGGCAGGCGTCTGGCTGAACGAGGCGTGCGATTTGTGGAATTGATCAGTGGTGGAACAAGCATCGATTACAACTGGGATGCCCATGCGAAAATGGCAAATTACAATCGCCTTGCTCGCGACGTGGACCAACCGATTGCCGGCCTGTTGCGAGATTTAAAATCAAGGGGCATGCTGGAGGACACCATTGTTGTATGGACCACCGAATTCGGCCGGACTCCGACGGTACCCGATCCCACGGCGGAAGGCCGCGGACACCATTCTAAGACATATTGTTCATGGGTGGCCGGCGGAGGATTCAAGGGTGGCACGTCGTATGGTGAGAGCGATGAGATAGGCGATGAAATCGCATCCAACGCTGTGAGTGTTCATGATCTGCAAGCAACAATTCTCAACCAACTAGGGCTGGATCATAAGCGGTTAACTTACCGTCATGCAGGCAGAGATTACCGGCTTACCGATGTCCACGGTGAGATTGTGCGCCCGATTTTGGCATAGTTGTGGCTACTTGAAATCGCTATTGAGAGCTTTTCCCCCGTTCGCAATTCTTGACTCATTTTGAATAGGAATATTTGCGGTGCGGTGTTGAAGCAAAGCAAGCCTGCCACTGGGAGCTGCGATGAAATTGGGTTCGTTCTTCAATTTTGGCTTTGCGGCTGCTGCTGCTTCCTCTTGCCGGGAGGTGTCGGCTTTGAGTTTGCGATATTCAGCGAGATTCTTATGGAATGACCGTTCAGCGTTCAGGCGATAGGCGGCAAGACGTTTGGCGGTGGGGGATTGGCTGAGTAGCGGGTCAAGACCTTCGGCGGAAGCTTGAGCCGATTCAAGTCGATTGACACGTTCGATGTTCCAGACTGCGAGTATGATTAGCGCGAAGAGCGTGCGTTCTGCGGCTGATTGCGGATTGAGTTCTGCCTGATAGGTGCTTGCAATATTCTGGAACGCGGAGCGGTCTTCTGCTGTTAGCAGGACGGCCTGCTTGGCGTAGAAATCGAGTTCATTGATTTGGGTCATGGATGTTTCCTTCGCTAGAATCATCGCATGGCCGTGCTAAGCAAACGGTCATTAGAAATGGCTAAATCGTTTAGGATGTGCCGATCAGGATTTTTGATTGATGTGTGACCGGTTACACAGTCCCTTGCGAACGAGGGCGCGGCCTGCGAAATTGACGGTAAAGGTAGAGAGGTTAGAAGCCGATTCGCAGTCCAAAGCGGAAATAGCGTTCATCGGTGAGCCGGCTTGGAGCGCTGACTCCGGTGATTTGTGTGAAGCCACCAAGGCTGCGGATTGTGCCATCGGGATTCAATTGCAGATTGGATACATTGGCACCTGGGTTGCTGAAATGCGGCGTATTGGTTAAGTTGAGAGCCTCGGCACGAAGCTGAATGGTGAAGCGTTCGGTAACTTTGAAATCGCGAAAGATGCTTGCATCGAGGTTAGTAGCGCCGGGGCCGCGCAATGAGTTGTATCCGGCGGTGCCGAAGCGTGCAGTTGTGACGGGGGCGAAAGCAAGGGGATCGAAGTAAGAACCAATGTTGCCACTGATGGCAACTGAGTCTTTGATTTGATCTGCTCTCTGCGTACTTCCGGGCGCGTTAAGCGAAGCTCCGGCAGCGCTGACCGAAAATGGAGCGCCGGAGTACTTGCTGAAGACACCATTCAAGTGCCAGCCTCCGGCAATAAATGAAGCAGGTCCTGATTTCAAGTAACGCTTCCCTTTGCCAAATGGCAATTCAGCAACAGCGGCAAGTCTGAAATTGTTGGGCCGATCGGCATTCATGACAGACTTTGCAAGAAACCGGTATTCGGGAATTGCGATGGCTGGTTGGCCGTCCCCTGATTCGCTACAGCAAAGGCCCATCCACTTGGAGCGAGTATATGCGGCCTGGAATGAAATGCCATTAGAAAAGCGGTGATCGAGCGTCGTCTGAAAGGAGTGATAATTCATGAAAACGATTGGCGAAATCACAGTGGCAGCGGCCGTTATTCCAAAGAGTTTGAAGTAGGGTTGGCTGGCTGCGCCTCCACCAATCTGGCCGTAATTGACGTTGTACCGAGTGTGCTGGTGAATCGTTTTCGTCCCCACATATCCGGCCGAAGCAACAAAGTTCCCTGGCAGTGTTTTTTGGATAGTAAGGTTGGCCGATTGCACATAGCCACGCACATACTTTTCATCATTCGTGCTAAAAGTTGCGCCGGGGGGCAGAACGACTGAGCCTTTGCTGATATCAGGAGCTGCGATTTGCGGAATACCTAACGAGAGGGGACCAACGGGTGCAAAGGAATCGAGCCCTGTGCCACTGAAATCCACACGAACGGGATAACTTGCAATTCCATCGCGAGCCATGTTGATTTGTTCAGGACTTAACGAGTAACCCAAGCGAACCACCATGGACTCCGATGGACGGTAAGCAATGCCAATTCGAGGAGCGAACAATGCCTTGGACACTTTGATGCCGCAATCTTTGGGAGTGGGGCCTACGCCGCAGATCAAATAGGTATTCGTCTTTAAGTCAAACCGTTCAATGCCGCGATCCACACGCGTTGGGACCGGATAGTATTCCCAACGGAGTCCCAGCGAAAGAGTGAGTTTGCGAGTGGCGTGCCATTGATCGCGAATGTAGAGGCTCTGCTGCCAGCTACGGAGCGTGATCAAAGGAACCGTCATACGGCTGTTGACGTAGCTTACGGGAAGCCCCAGAAGGAAGTCTCCATAGCTATTAAACTGATTGGGACCTGCACCACCGCGAAGACTTGTGACATTGCCATTGAAGCTGAAATTTGTAGGAGCAATTTCAAAGTGGTTCATGTGTTGGCGGTTCAGATCGACGCCAAAACGTAGGTTGTGCGAACCTTTGATCCAGCTAACATTGCCTGTATATTGGAACGTTTTTTGCTTGTATTGGAGAGGCGTGTAGGAATAGCCGTAGCCACTATAGGTGCTGATGCTGAACTGCGGCATTCCGCCATAGAGAGGTAGCTCGCCGAGATTTGTTCCGGGAATACCAAGGAAATCGCTTCCGTACTTTTTGTCTGTACCAGGAGGGAAAAGTGTTTGATCAACTAATTGGAAACCGAAGGTGCCATCGACAACAATGTTGGGACTGGCGATGTAGGTGACTGTGCCGGATGGGGCAAGAGTGCTGCCGTTTTGAATGTGATTGGGTGAACCGCCAAGGACGTCTCCAAATATAGTTGCCTGAACATTATTGTAGGGCTGACGAGCGAAGCGACCCACAACACGAAGCTTGGCATTGGCGTTCCAATCGAATTTGGAATCGAGCTTGTGAAGATCGTAAAGGATGGGGGTGTTCACATAGTAATTCGCTATCAGTGCACCGGCGATGTTGGGTTGAGGCACCAAGGCCACCAGTTTATTGGTGATGGGGCTGATGCGGCTTGCCGGAATGATTTTGTTCGGAAATGGAATGCGCGCAAGCCCGTTGGGGGTGCCGGTTGCGGGATCGAATATCTCATTGGGGGATGCAGCCATGTTCCCCGTGCGAATGGCGGCGGTGGGAACGGTGGTTAACTGGGCGGAACCTTGACGAATAAGATCGGCTTCGTAACTAACAAAGTAGAACAGTTGGTTCTTCTTGATGGGGCCGCCAAGCGTTGCGCCCACATCGTTATTCACCAATTTTGGAATGCCTTGACTGGCTGGAAGGAAGAACGGACGGGCCTTGGTTCCGCTGTTGATGTGATAGGCGTAGAGGGAGCCGTGGAGATTGTTAGTACCGCTCTTTAACTGAACATTGACGGAAGCTCCACCGGCCAGACCTTGTTCTGCATCGGGGCTGGTGGTGACAACATTGACAGTCTCAATTGCGTCCACTGAGGGGACATAGCTGGAGAAGAACTGAACCCAGGGATTGGTGGCACTGACACCTTCAATCCGGAAATTTGTGCCACTACGGCTTGTGCCATTTGCGGTAATCTGCATGGACTTTGAAGGATTATTAGTACCGCCGCCACTGGCAGTTGGAGGAGCAATTCCGGGGATGAGGGCAAGCAATCCCTGGTAAGTCCTGGTAGGCTGTGGAATGTTTTGTAATGCTACGGAGGAAACTTCAGCATGAACATCAGCCTTATCGGTTTGCAGCACGGCGGCCTGGGCGGTTACTTGCACGCTATCGCTGACGGCACCCACTTGAAGGATTGCGTCGACACGGACAACTGTATTCAAGCGAACGACAATGCTGCTGGCGACGAAATTGCGAAAGCCGGTTTTGGAAACGGAGACATCGTATGTGCCTGCGGGAATGGTGGTGAGAGTGTAACCGCCGGAAGAGTTCGTTTCAAGGTCGCGAGTCTGTCCGGTTTGGACTTCGGTAATTTTCACCGTGGCGCCGGGAACACCAGCATTGCTGGCATCAGAAACGTTTCCGACAAGGGAACCGAACAGCACTTGAGCGTTGGCTGGTTGAATTAAAAACGATGCGGATAGAAAAACCAATCCTTGGGCTAGCTTTGCAGTCAAGATGGAATCTCCTTCAAGTTAACGTTAAGGAGTATATAACAGTTTGAGGCTCAGCATGCTGTTGAAATGTAAATTTTCGATACATATGGAATGGGCAGTTTTCGTATTAGTTCTGTGTGAAGGAATCTATGGGCAGGTCGCTGTTTCGTCAATGGTATGCGGAAGCTGTCACCCGAAGATTGCAGCAAGCTATAAAACTACTGGAATGGCCCGATCGTTTTCGCGAACAAGCGCGGCGGCGATTCCAATACAAAGTGAACCCTTTTTCCATGTCGCATCGGAAACCTATTTTGCGGTGGTGAGGCGGGGGAAGAATGTTTTTCATCGGCGTTGGCAGAAAGCGGCGGATGGGAAAGAGGTCTTTGTTGAAGAACTGGAAATTCACCATGTAATGGGGTCTGGCAATCATGCGCTGACATTCTTGCATCGGAATTCAAAAGGAGCCTTGATTGAATTGCCCTTGGGTTGGTATGCGGAAAATGGCGGGTACTTTGCGATGAATCCTGGGTTTGACAATCCACAACCAGCAACACGCAGGAAGATTGACTACGACTGTATGTCCTGCCACAACGCTACTCCGAAAATCCCTGCGCCAAACAAGGCTAATGGAGCGGAGCCCATTTATGCCGGGGATTTGCCGGATGGGATCGATTGCCAACGATGCCATGGAAATGGGGCACGCCACGTGGGCATGGCGAAGGCGGCTGGAATACCAGTTGAAGGGATTCGGAAATCGATTGTAAATCCTGCGCGCCTTTCTGTTGAACGGCAGAATGAAGTTTGCATGCAATGTCATTTGGAGACCACCAGCAGGCGTTTGCCAAGCATGATCCGACGCTTTGAACGTGCCCCGTTTTCCTATGTTCCCGGAGAACCTTTAGGGGATTATGTTGTGGCATTTGATCATGCACCGGGGACAAAGTTGGATGACAAGTTCGAAATTGTTAGTGCAGCATATAGGCTAAGGAAATCGCAATGCTTTTTGAAAAGCCCCGCGATGACATGCTCAACGTGTCATGATCCGCACGCAAAAAGGGGAGCGCGGGAGGCTGCGGCTTGCGGTACATGTCATTCCGAAAAGGCACTTGCTGCAGGTGGGAAACATCCGTCTGGGAACGACTGTGTTGGTTGTCATATGCCAAAGCGGAGAACTAAAGATGCAATTCATGTGGTGATGACGGATCATTTGATTCAGCGGCGGCCAATGGTAGGCAACCTGTTAGCCGAACTTAAGGAGCCGGCCGGCGAAGAGGATTACAAAGGAGCGGTGCTGCCTTATTATCCAGTGAATGGCTTGGATGCTTTGTATAGGGCAGTTGCACAGGTGCTGCATGGATCGAATTTGACGTCGGGAATAAGCATGTTGGAAGAAGCGTTGAGACAAAGCAGGCCGAGCGAGGCGGAATATTTCGTAAGTCTCGGAAATGCCTGGCAGCAGGCTCATAGACCAGAAAAAGCTGCTGGAGCGTTTCAAGAAGCAGTGCGGGTGCAGCCGAAATCGGGTAGAGCATGGCGGTTTTTGGGAATCGCATTACAGGAATCTGGAAATGCAATCAAGGCGAAGGAAGCACTGGGGTCCGCGATTTCATTGGACCCAGGAGACGCCGTTGCGTGGCATCAACTGGGGCTGATGGATTCTGCGGAAGGCCGGTTGAAAGATGCGGCGGCAAAGGCAGCCAAGGCGATGGCACTAGACCCCGATTTGTTTGATGCGCGGAATAGCTTGGGAGCAAGCCTTGCGGCGATGGGAGATGGCAAAGCGGCTGAAAGGGCGTTTCGAGATGCCTTGCAAGTAAACCCCTATTACGCAACGGCGCATGGGAATTTGGCGCGTGTGCTTGCGAAGAATGGCGACTCGGCTCAGTCTCTATTACACTTTGCGAAAGCTGTAAAGCTTAGAGCGGACTTTGCACCGGATCGTCATGATTATGCGCTGGGACTGGTGAGAGCCAATCGTTTCGCTGATGCAAGAATCCAGATTGATGCGGCACTTGCGTTGGCTCCGAAATCGGTGGAGACGCGGATTTTGTCTGGTGGACTTTGGGCCAAAGACGGGAAGTTGGACGAGGCACGGCGAGATTATGAAACAGCTTTGCAGGTGCAACCGGACTCAGGGTGGGCGCACTTGGATTTGGCACGAGTGCTGCTACCGCTTGGTGATAGAGAGGGGACAATTTCCCATCTGCGAGCTGCTGCAAAATCTTCAGACGCGGCTTCATCGACGCTTGCCCGACAAGCGTTGCAAAATATTGGAGCCTCGCTTGAGTAGCGGAGTGTTGCCAGCGTGAGCCTCCGCCGGTGTAGACTAATGGCATGCACGGAAGCAGCCCACGTCGATTCTGGTCACGCCGCGAGTTCCTGTTTGAAGCCGTTGGAGGCATCAGCGGCCTTGGTCTGGCATCCATTTTGGCCGAGCAAGGACTGCTGGCCGGCACTTCACCATACGCCCCCAAACCAAGCCATTTTCAACCCCGCGCGAAACGAGTGATTTCTCTTTTCATGTCTGGCGGCGTCAGCCAAATGGATACGTTTGACCCCAAACCCATGTTGACCAAATACGCTGGGCAACCCTTGGAAGGTAAGGGTGATGTGGTTGTGCGGCAAGGGCATCCGGGGCCGTTGATGCCCTCGCCATTTCAATTCAAGAAGTATGGGCGGGGCGGCCTTGAAATATCGGAGCTGTTCACAAAGGTTGCAGAACACGCCGATGACATTGCCGTGATCCGTTCGGTGATTGGCCGATCGAACGATCATGTGATGGCCCACTACGAACTTTCCAGCGGTGCCATTCGGATGGGCGCACCTAGTGTTGGCGCTTGGGTTACGTATGGACTTGGGTCAGAAAATCAAAACCTGCCAGCTTACGTTGTGATTTACGATGCCAGAGGCGGACCCTTCGGTGGACCCGCCAATTGGACGGCTGGGTATATGCCTGCCGCCTATCAAGGAACGGTGTTTCGGGCCAAGGGTGATGCGATTTTTGATTTGAAACCGCCAAGCAGTATTACACCTGAGGGTCAACGGGCGCGGCTGGATCTGCTGGCGAAACTGAATGAACTGGATATGCAGAAGAACCCGGCAAATTCCGAACTTGCGGCGCGCATTGCGTCGTATGAGCTGGCGTATAAGATGCAATCATCGGCTCCGGATGCGGTGGATTTGGAGAATGAGACTCCGGCGACAAAGAAGCTTTATGGTCTGGATGAACCGATCACCGAACCATTTGCAAGGCAATGCCTGATGGCTCGCCGATTGGTGGAACGCGGTGTGCGGTTTGTCCAGGTGTATCACGGCGGACTGGGAAATCAGAACACCGATACTTGGGATGCGCACGGAAACGTACAGGAAAATCATACGCAGCATGCAGCGGAAACGGATCGGCCAATTGCTGGATTACTCGCGGATTTGAAGGGACGTGGGCTGCTGGACGACACGCTGGTGATTTGGCAAAGCGAGTTTGGCCGGATGCCAATTTCCCAGCGAGCGTTGGGGCGCGATCATAATCCGGGTACAATGTCGATCTGGATGGCTGGTGCCAAAATCAAGGGCGGCCAGGCGATTGGGGAAAGTGACGAGTTCGGCTATAAAGCCGCGGTGCAGCCTGTGAATGTGCATGACTTGCATGCCACCATTTTGCATTTGATGGGCATGGACCACACCAAATTGACGTATCACTACCAGGGGCGCAACATGCGCCTGACCGATGTTTACGGCGAGCCGGTTCCGCAAATTATCAAGAGCTAGACGGTGCCCGAGTACCCAGACATAACGGTCTATATTGAAGCGTTGGAACAGCGTATTCAAGGCCAAGTGCTGGAGCGCGTGCGGTTCAACAGCCCATTCCTTTTAAGAAGTCTTGAACCTCCGGTTGCAGCGGCTGAAGGGAAAAAGGTTGTGCGCCTGCGGCGAATTGGAAAGCGCATTGCCATTGGAGTGGAAGGTGACGTTTGGCTGGTGATTCACTTGATGATTGCCGGCCGGTTGCATTGGAAAAAAGTAGGGGCGAAGTTAGGTGGCCGCCAGATGTTGGCTGCTTTCGATTTTCCTAATGGGTCGTTGGTGCTGACAGAGGCCGGGACTAAGAAGCGTGCGTCTTTGCATATGGCTAAGGGCGACTTGGGGCTGCGGGCATTGGATCCGGGTGGACTGGAAGTGATGACTGCTTCTTTGAAGGATTTCGAACAGGCGTTGACGGCGGAGAATCATACGTTGAAACGTGCGCTGACGGATCCAAGGACGTTTAGTGGAATCGGCAATGCTTATTCGGATGAGATTCTGCATCACGCGAAGCTTTCGCCGATTCAACTGACGCAGAAGATGACCAGCCAACAACGTTTGGAGTTATTCAATAGTATTCGGGAAGTTATGAACGAATGGGTGGTGCGGTTGCGGAGCACGGAGTTTCCAGAATCGGTAACAGCATTCAGGCCGGAGATGGCGGCTCATGGAAAGTACGGACTTCCCTGCCCCCGGTGCGGCGACAAGATTCAGCGGATTCGCTATGCCAACAATGAAACGAATTACTGCGTGACGTGCCAGACGGAAGGAAAACTACTGGCTGATCGATCTCTTTCCAGACTGCTGGGGAAAGATTTTCCACGGACGCTGGAAGATTTGGAACTGAAATTGAAGGGGAGCCAATAAGGCTCCCCTTGGTATCAGACTTAGGAGACTTTTACTTCAATGGTTCTGGGTTTAGCCAATTCCATTTTCGGCAGAGTCACCGTTAGCACGCCATTCTTATAGGCCGCGCTCACTTTTTCAGGGTCCACCGTTTCCGGCAGGCCGAAGCTGCGAGCGAAGGCTCCATACCCGCGTTCAATGCGGTGATAGCCTTCCGAGTCGTCCTTTTTCTCGAACTTACGCTCACCTTTGATGGTGAGGGTTCCTTTTTCAATGCTGATGGAAATGTCCTTTTCGGTCATCTCAGGGACATCGGCCTTGAGGATCAATTCCTGCTCCGTTTCGACGATGTCAACTGGAGGAGTCCAGGGGCGGGAAGCCACCGGGGCAGTGAAAAAGCGGTTGAGAGTATCCTCGAGAGCGCCAAGGGTATTGGCATTGGTGGTGAAAGGTTTAGAAACGAACATTTGAAGGTTCTCCTTTGATTAAGTATCTTCGGTAATTCAAATATATAACATGAGCGTATAACTGTCAAGTATTTATTATTGCCTATTTATCATATTCTGTTTTCCTCAAAACATTCCCGCCTTCACCGATGAGTCACCCATGCGTAGGATTGCTTGTATTGGCTTGTTTGCATTGATTTCTGGATCTTGTTCTAAGCAGGTGAAGCAGGCACCGCCGCTGGCTGGCTCGTTGAAACCTGTCCGGATAGAGGGCCAAACGACTGATCCAAAACGCGTTATCTATCCCAATTCGGTTATTCCAGGAGGCGTGAAGACGTCCGGCGATGTGGTTCAGGCCATGTTCAAGGACCCGGTGGTACGGCAACACTATAGCAATGTGCAACCAGATTTACTGGTTCCGGCGGTTCTGACGGAGGATCGGAAGGCGTTTGTTTCCTATCGGGTGGCGAATCGGGTTTACTGGACCGCGAAACGGGTTCAACTCAAGAAAGGGGAGACGGTTTTGATGGGCGGCGGGGCGACGGTTCGCGGAAGGTGCGGGAATCAGGTGTCAGAAAATCCGCAGGAACCTGCTGAATCGGGAATTTTAGCGCCTACGGAGGAGGAGCTCGACACTCCGGTGGAGTTACGAGCCCCCTTGGAACTGGCGCAATCAATCCAAGGTCCGATGTTTTCCAACCTTCCCATATCCGCACCCATTCCGGCCGCATTAGAGGAAACTGTGGCGATTCCCCAACTGGTAGCTGGTGTGATGCCGCAGGGGGGATACTCACCGTCTTCGGCATCGGCTATTGGTGGATTCGGAGGGGCGGGTGGAGGTGGCATGCCGAGCAAACCGTCCGGGACCGCGCCTGTTTCCAATTCGCCGGGTTCGCGACAACTTACTAGCGACGCTCCTGGTGGAAGCGAACCTCGACCACCATTTCATTTCACGGTGCCACCGCCGCCGACCTTCCCACCAAGTTCGGGTCCACCACCGTCGAACCCGCCGGAGCAAGGTCCGCCACCTCCCCCAGGTTCGCCGCCACCTTATCATCCACCAACTGGTGGGCCGCCGCCATCGGCACCGCCTCCGCCGCCGACTGGCTGGCCACCGCCGGGCAATCCTCCAGGGACACCACCGCCTGGACCGCCGCCATATCATCCGCCGGATTTGCCACCGCACGGGCCACCGCCTTACGGTCCGCCAGGTGGGCCTCCGCCGAGTGGGCCTCCACCGGTGGAAAGTATTCCAGAGCCGGGGACTTATTTTTTGACGGCGGTTGGTCTGATTGGGTTTGCTTTGTATGGACGAAGGAAGCGGGGAGGGTAGGTTTGTCCTTGGAAAAGCCGAACAAGAGTTGATAGTCGCTCGTTTTGCAAGCCGCGTTCACTCACGGAGAATTTCCTGAGTTAGAATAGAGCCACGGCAACAGCGAAAACCAAAGAGACTCCGAAGAACGGCCATAAAGTGAAACCAGTAGTTCCAAAATTAGCAAGGGACCTGCGGCGAATAAGTCACAAGATAGCCGCGTCTGGTGAAAAGCCGCTGACCCGGCTTGAAGTGCAACGCGAAATTGCGGAACGCCGCAGTGGCAGCTACTGAACACTTGATTGTGCGAACATTTCTCGACGCTGGCGTTCTGCTTACTGCCGCAAGAGCGGTGAGTCAGGATAGGGAAAGAGCCCTTAAACTCTTCGCCGAACCGGGCCGCCTATTCCTCACTAGCCCATTCATACACCTTGAGGTTGTCCCAAAGGCGCACTACTTCAAGAACAAATTGGAGCTGTCTTTCTACAATCGCTTTTTCCACAATTCCACTTGGATCGGGAAGTAGACAAATCGAAGTCAAGGCACAAGAGGAAGCTGGCAAAGCGGGATTAGGAGCTATGTCAAGAAAGTTGCGATCGAGAGAAATCAGGAAAAGGTCTGGCTTCAACATGACGATCCAGGCACGATAGCCGGGAATTCCACCAATTTGCTGATGCGGTTGGAAGGTGACAATCCAGGCGGCTTGCCCGGCAACGCTTTCGCGCGGATAGGCGGCCAAGGCTTGTGTTACAAAATCGTCCATTGGTTGATCGTATTGAATGAACGTACAGCTATCGTAGAGTCCGCTGCCGAGTGGGATGAGTCCTTGTGCAGTCACTGGAGGCAGACGGAATCGACGGGCGGCGGTTGCGGCATAGACCTTTTTTATTCAGCAAAGTATTTAAGGTGATAAAAAAGCCAGGGATCTGGGGGATGTGCTGTTATTGAAAATCTGCTGCTGGATCGCTGGCGTTAGCTCCGCCCAGTGCCTGCAGAATTGTCTGCTCATAGTTGGCGACAACAAGAGTTTCGAGTATCCAAACGGGAGCCAATCGAGGACGGGATCATTGGTGAAGCTACGTCCTGGGCCTGAAGTGCGAAGCAGGAAACAATAGGAAAATGAGCCGCATTTGAAGGGACCGCTACTTTGCTTTCATTCTACGCGAATGGGTGGATGATTACTGCTTGCGCAAGAGCTGTAGCTTCAAGTTTTCTGCCCACTGAATTTGAGTTGGAGTGAGTTTTGCTTTGGCGGCGGCTGCTATTATCGTGGCTCCCGGATATGTTTTGCTGGCAAGGTCCAGCCAGGCGAGGGCTTGAATTCGGTCGCGTTCAAGTGCGCCATCTACCAACATCAATTTCCCCAATTGGTATTGGCATGCTGCATCGCCGTTGGTTGCGCACAAGCGGAACTGCCGTTTGGCGAAGGCAAGGTCTTTTGTAATTCCGTCGCCTTCAGCGTAAATGCTCCCAAGATAAAACTGTGCAGTGGAACTGCCCAGGACAGAGCCTTGCTGCAACATCTTAATGCCTCTGTCCTGATCCTTTTCGACTAGTTCGCCTTTCACATACATCTTGCCCAGTTTGGCTAACGCGAAGGAATCCTTTTTGGAGGCAGCGGCCTGTAACAGTTGAACACCTTTGACCTCGTCAATTGGAAGCTCCTGCCCTGTTAGATAGTACGTTCCAAGGAGTGCTTGGGCTCGAGGATAATTGTCATTTGCGAGCTTTTGTATTGCTTCAATTGCATCCGCTTTATTCTTCGGATTGTCCTTACCAAGAGTTTTGAGGGCGATGTTAAATGCTGTGCGCTGCTTTTCCATAGCAGTGTCGGTGAAACGCCCTTTGAAACGAAAATTGATCTCAATGGTGCAATATACCGGGACGGGCTTGTCGTCCTTTAAACCAGGAGAGAAGCGCCATTGCTTGATTGCTTTCAAGGCCTCTTCGTCCAGCCCGAATCCCAATGGGCTGAGGAATTCAATGTCCTCCAGTTCGCCTTTTTCATTAATCACCACGCCCATCACAACCGCACCTTGAATTCCGGCTGATTGCGCTTCTATTGAGTATGATGGCTCTACTTGGTGAATTAGTTTTGGTGAAGAAACACCGTCACCAACGCGAAGAACTTCCCGCTGGGCGAACGCCAAGCTGTACAAAAAAAGGAAAAACAACCAAAGCAGCCGCATGCCAAACTAGACTGCTGCCTTCAAAACTTCCTTCAGCCGCTTGGCAACAATTTCCGCCTCGCCAGCTTGGAGCATCCAGAAGTTCATATACAAACTATCGTTTGATCCAGGTGTAGTTTCAATCGATGGTTCGCCTTCGCGCAATTTCTTCACTACGTCGGCATAGGAAGCCTTAATTTTCGACGGGTCCCAGCGAATGTGCAAATGCGGAGTATGATTGGCAATTTCCGGTACAAATATTTCGGTAGTCACGCTAGGGAAAGTTTTCGCGGCCGATGCAACCACATTCATCCTGCGTTCCCATTCCTTCCATTCGGCTGCATGATCGCGCTTCAGATACGATTCAACGGCGGCCATCATGCCCACCAATTCTTCCTTGTTCACCTTGTTGCCACGGCCAACCGTATCGCCATTAGGTGATGCATTCAGCCTCGCTGCAGCAATCAAATCGCGACGGCCAAGGAGCAACCCGGCGCTCTGTGGACCTCGAAGACCCTTGCCTCCACTGAAGGTAACCATGTCGAAACCCATCTTCGTCCACTTCCACAAATTCTCCATGGGTAGAGAATCTGCCGCCGCATCATTAAACGTTGGAATGCTGTGCTTCTTACCTAAGCGGACGAACTCTTCGTCCTTGATTTTGCCTTCATTATTGTTGGCGTTGAAGAACAACATCATTGCAGTTCGCTTGCTGACGGCCCTTTCTAATTCGTCCGCGGTCTCCACTTCCACCATGCTCACGCCACAATTGCGCACAGCATGATCGTACCCGTAGCGGTGCGATTTCTGGATAATCACTTCGGTTTTCAAACCGGTCATATCGGTCGGGATACGGCGGATCGCATCTGGATCAATTCCAGCAACGCAGGCTGCTGTGCCGGCAGTCAACGCGGCTGCGGCACCAGATGGAATCATGGCTGCTTCGCAATGTAGAAGCTCAGCAACACGGCGGCCCACTGCGTCGTGCAGTTCATTCAGACGCACAAATTTATTCGCGGCATAGTTAATGGCATCCATCACCTCTGGACGCATTAACGATGCGGTTAACGCCGTGTAGGTTCCGGCGGCATTGATCATGGTGCGCACGCCGAGTTCCTTGAAATAGTCGCGACCCTTTGAAGGCCCGGTAGCACCTGCAGCAGAGAATGCGCCTGCGAGCGGCACCGCTCCGGCAGCTTGTAGAAATCTTCTTCGGTTTGGCATGAACTTAAGCCTCCTGATACTGTTTTGCTTGATTATACGCCCGTTCAGACCGGATGGAACGAACCTTGCGGACAATTAATTCTAATAGGTTCAGAAGGATTGCCAGTCCAAGTAGGCCAGGCCACCATCGCATGACCGCTGGCACGGTGCGTCCGTTGGAAGTAAATACCTGATCGATGGATGGGTTGAACTTGCCGTTGGTGAAGGTGCTTATCTGTTTTAACAAATCGGGGTTCGATTCGTAATCGTTTAGCTCTTCTTCCTGGCGATAGTAACCGATTTCCGGAAACAGCTTTGACTCTTCCAGCGAGCGAACGCGGAACATGCCTTGGCGTTCGCCAACGGCTATGCGGGAACGGTACAAGCCACCAGCTGATTTTGTTAGCACTATTGGCTGCCGGAAATTATCCGGACCGAAGACATATAAATCAGGAAGCTTGGTTGGTTCGACCGAGGTGTTGCTAAGCTTGTAGGTGGCCACTAGCTCCGCAGAAACTGGATCCAGTTCAAGATTGGCTTCGGCCTCTTGCACGTGTGGCAAAAGATCGCGTGCCACATTTTGCCAGAACTTATCGTATCCGCTCCAGGACATCCATGATTCGGCCCAGCGGCTTTTCGCATCGGAGGTGAAGACAGCCGAACGACCCAGACCATACTGCCAACGGACCAGCAGCGGGTCTTTTTGATCCACAGCAAGAATTAAGTCGGCCGATTTCTTGGCCTCAAACTTTACATATCCCTTTAATGCTGGTGCGGATTCCATACCTACGCCCTCGAGGATCTCCACCTTCTTTTGCACGATTGGGTTGAAGTTCTTTTCCACTGCAGTGGATCCAGTATGTTCCATTACGTCACGAAGCAGGATCTGTTCCAGTCCCGCAGGATCGTTCAGGAAATAGGCCTTGCCTTTGGCATAGGTGGCAATTTTTTCGAGATAGGCGCGGTTCACATCCTGTCCCAGGCCGACGGTTGAAATTGTGATCTTGTTCAGTGCTGCTTCTTTGGCCAGCCCAATGCTATCGCCTTCTTCGGAGATACCATCCGTTAACAATACAATGTGTTTGAAAGTTGCTTTGAAGGGAAGTGCGCGGCGATAGGCTTCGCTTAATGCTGGGGCAATTTGTGTGCCGCCATCGGGCGTAACGCCAGCGATCAGGCGCTTGATTAACGTGCGGTCTTCCGCTTTGCGAATAGGTACGGCCCATTGAAAAGAGTTGTCAAAAATCAATACACCGACGTAATCTATTGGCCGTAAATTTTCGACAACACCGATAGAAGCAAGCCGGGCCAATTCCATTTTGCGCCCTTCCATGGAAGAAGATTTGTCCATGATTAGGACGACACAAGTACCTTCAGGCGAACGTGGCGGCGCGAGCTTGGCGGGGAGTGCTCTTTCCAGAAGATCGACGTCTTTCTTGTTTTCCAGATAAATATTGTGTTCCCCACCGATTACAAGAATGCCGCCTCCGCGCTTCACAAAAGCTTCAAGGGAAGCCTTTTTATCGTTGGCCATTGTTTCAAGATCAATGTTATTGAACACCACTATCTGATAGTTAGCAAGTTTGTTTTCCGCTAGTTCAGATGCGCGATCAATGGTGAATTGAGAAGAGTTCCAAACTCCTAGGAGATGCTTTTCCGATCCTTCAGGATCTTGCGAGACAAACAGCAGGCGAGGCTTGCTCAAGGAGATGGCACGAGCGAAACGAACTTCGCCTTGGCCTTCGGCGCGGATCACGCCAGTGAGGTCTACTGAGCCGGACGTATTCAAACTTGCGTTTACCCGCACATGATTCACGCCGGGTTCAAGATTCGCTTGCTTCGATCCAATGAGTTTTCCTTCAGCGGATACTTCGACGGTGACGGCAGACTTTTTCGGAGCGTTTACAACCAGTTCAATGGGGAAGCGATCACCAGTGTATGCTTGCCCTGGAACAAGTACCGAATCTAGCCGAAGCAGGGGCCTGGGTCTGCCGGCTAATTCGATGGTGTCCATAGGCACACCAAGTTGCTGGGCTTGATAGCTTGCGCGAGCGACGCTGCCTTTGTTTTCGTGTCCATCAGAAAGCAGCAGTAGTTTTGGTACCAGCCCTTCGGGCATCGCGGCCATGCCTTCCCGCACCGCCGATTCCAGATTTGTTCCGCGCCCAAGCTCTCCATCGCTATGCTTGAAATCAAAACCCTTGGCTTGTTCAGCAGAGGTTTCCTTTCGCGAATTGCGGGCGAATGGAATCACCTTTACCCAGTGGCGTCCGCGCTGCTTCTGCACTTGGTTGGCAACAGCCGAAGCTTTAGCCAGCCCTTCGGTGGAAATACTCTGCGACGTGTCTACCAAAACGGAAATTGCCATTTTCGTTTCCGTAGTGATGATGGATGGTTCAGCCAGCGCAAGAAGAATCGCACAGAAGCTGAGCGACTTCAAAGTCCACGAAGTACGCTGCCTTCGTTTACGCCATTCCCAAGCCAGCCAGAGCATCGGGATGATGGCGGCAAGAAGAAACCAGGGCCGTTCAAAGTTCATCCTGCTTTCCTCCAGGAGCCCATTTGGCCAGACAACCAACGGCTGAAGCTTTGAACTGTGTTAGGGGCAGTAGTGGGGGAATGTAAGCGGATCCGGCCGAACCAGAGCCAATCGAACAACAGGCAAAGGCCCCCGGCGAAGGCCAGCCACTGCCACAGATCGTAGGAACTTGCGCCACCGGAAAATGCACCCGGAAGGCCGCGCCGTACTTCTTTGGGAGGATCCCATTGGCGGTCGGCTACTTCAGGAAGAGTCAAGGAATAGACCTGTTCCCGGCCAGCGGTCATGACGCGAACCATGCCCTCAGTACCAGCGAAAAATTGCAATTTGTTACCTACCAGAGTGAAGGGCAACGCGACTCCACCATCATTCAAAACCTTGATGCTATCTGGCTTAGTATTGCTATCAACAGCAACGCGCACCATGCCAATACTTTCGCCATTCCACTCTTTTTGCCGCGCCACTTCCGGTGCAAGCCAATTTAGAATATTGGCGAACAGAAGGGGTGCCGCAAGTTCATACCGCAGTTGTGATTTTGCTGGATGGAAGCCAAGCACCACAGCACGATTCGGTTCGGTGACGGCAACGATGACCGGCTTGCCATCTGCATCGGCGATGGTGGAGGCGGCTGGTGCGCCAGCGAAATAGACACCACGATCAAGCCGTACGTCGCCAGTACGCAACCCCTCGCCAATGGGATGTTCGTTGCGCCACGAAAGCTTCATTCCGCCATTGATAGGACTAGCCACGCCTGCGGGAGAATTCATGCCGGTTGGCTCGATATAGATAGCGCGGCCTTTCGGCGGCGAGGAAGGAAGGAAGTGATCTAGAATAACGAGGGACGCTTTTGTGTCTGGAGTGTAGGAACGGGTTGACAGAAACCTAGGGATAATCCAAGGATGCACGCCCAGAAAAGGCCGCAGCAATTCCGGTTCATCGGAATACACAGCAACGTCCAAAAGCCGTTGGGCGGGCAACTCAAACAGGGCACTGTTATCGGCGGCAATGGCATCCTGCACAATTAAGCGAATTTCCAATTCTCCGCCGGCTTTTGTGCGGAATTCATAGCGGCTACTTTGGTCACCGCCAGGGGCTAGTTCCAGGCGTCCGGATGCAACCGGGGCATGGCCATATGCAAGCGCCACTGGTATTGTGCGAGCTTTTGTTCCGAAGTTATGAGCAGTGACAAACACTTCCCAAAGTTCGCCATCGGTGGCGGCACGGCGGAGAGACACTTTGCGCAATCCGACATTTTCACCGCCCTTGCGAACTGAAAGAAGCCGGAAATTCTTTGGTAGATTGAGGGACTCTTCTTTATCAGCAACGCGGCCTGCGCCCGTGTATACAATCTCGCCTTCTCCTCGGCCATGGAGCCGCTGCATTTGCTTGGCAAAATCGATTGCTTGTGTCAGCTGTAACGCAGAGGAACTGGGCCTGGCAGTTTTGATGGCAACTTCTAAAACACCACGGTTGGATTCAAACACAGTGGCGGGTGTGGCAAGCGCATCAGAAGCCACAACCATTACGCGGTCGTTGGAGGGCAAGGAGCGGAGGTAGGCTAAAGCGTCAGCCTTCGATTGATCCATTATGGTGCGGCGTGCATTGCCTTTCGTCCCATCGGAGGCTTTCATCCAGGCGGAAGTGTCCAACAGCAGAACGTGATCTCGCAGGGAGCGTTCGGGCGATCCCCACCGCAATTGACCCAGCGCGGCCAGCAGCAGAAGGAGGCCTAAGATTTGGAGTAGCAGTGATAACGGCTGTTGAATCTTTCTGCGCTGCTTGGCTTCAGGTGGCTTTTCAGCAGGGGTCCAAAAACGGAGCGTGGCGACCTTGATCTTCTTCCGGGAACGGTCCAGCAAATAGAGTGCGACAACAACGCCGCCCAGGACGCTGAAGAGCGCCGTAAATTCCGTCATGCTGAGGTTGAGGAAAAACATCCCTAGTAGATCCCTCGGGCTAACATCAGCGGACCGAAGATTGCCTCCTCAACTGGAGTGGATGTGGGGACACCAACATATTTGCCACCTTTACGTAAAGCCATTTGACGCACTGCGGCGGCATAGGTATCGAAGGCGGTTGTGTATGCTTCACGAGCCTCATCATCAAAGTTCATTTTGACGGTCTGCCCTGTTTCGGCGTCTTCAACTTCCAACTCCCCAGTCCATGGCGGACGGCGATCCTGGTCGGACCACAGGTGAATCAGAAAGACTTCATGGCCAAAATCGGACAGATACTGAATGGGTTTTTCGGCGTCGCGATCATCCAGAAAATCGGAGATCAGGATAAGCAATCCGCGCTGAGGGTATTCGGCCAGAAATTGACGGGACACTTTCAGAAAATCTGTCTTGCCACCAGCTTCGGTTTTGGAAAGATACTCAGCTATGGGTTGAAAACGATGCCGCCCGCCACCGGCAGTGATAGGGTCAAGCAAAGTGTCACGGAACGGTTGAATCAGGATGGTTTCAAGCCGCACCAGACCGACGTAGCAAAGAGCAGCGGCAAGCTTTCGGGCGTAGTCAAATTTATCGGGATCGCCTGTGGCCATTGAGCTGGAAGCATCGACAAGAAAGCGCACTGGAACACGCGGTTCCACTTGAAACATTTTCAAGATCAAACGTTCCAGCCGCATGTAAGCGCGCCAATTGACTGCACGCAGATCATCACCCTGATGAAAACTACGATGATCTAAGAACTCCTGACCCGATCCTGAAAAGCGCGAGGCATTGTGCCCACCCACCAGACCAGGAAAAGATTTCTGCCAGTGGATTGTGAGCCGTTCTAAACGCTCCAGAAATTGCCGGTCAATCAGAGCTTCCGCCATCGATTAGGCCGCCGCGGGCACTACGCTCTTGACGATCTCCTTGAGAATTGTATCTGGAGTTTCTCCATCGGCATGGGCATCGAAGTTCAGAATGATGCGGTGACGCAGCACGGATTGGG
>JAYUSZ010000283.1:0-25218 GCA_043755435.1 Bryobacterales bacterium
GCCGATGGCATCGCTGCCATGCCACAAAATCCTGATAAAACCGTCGCTCTGCTCATGTCCGGCTGGGGCGTCTGGTCCGGCGTGAAGTCAATCGCCAGCAATCCCAAGCTCCTAAGCAAGACCCTCACGCAACTCCACAACCCTTCCTCCAATGCATCTCTCAACCTGGGCTTTCTCACGTTCCATCGCATCAATACGAACAGGAACTCTGGTGGGACGCCGCCGAAAAGCAGACTCACATCAGCGCCTATTGCGATTTTGAAGGCTACACGCTAAAGCCCGGCACCAACGTCGCCACCGAAACATTGCTGATCGGCACAGTCCCCGATCCTCTTGCCGCACTCGAAGGTTGGACTGCCCACGTTCAAACTCACTATCAACCCAAAATCTGGAACAGCATTCCAGCCGGTTGGGTCGGTTGGTCCTGGGTGGATCCATTCCACATCGAACCTTATGAAAGTGTGGTCCGCCGCAACGCCAGCGCAATCCGCACTAAGTTGCCCTGTCTCGCTCTTGACTACATTTGGGTAAGTCTCGGCAACCTGGAAGATCGCGAACCCGGCAATTGGCTGCAATGGAATCGCAAACTAATGCCCAGTGGTCCGCATAAATTGGTGGCCGATCTGAAGACTATGGATTTCAAGCTGGGCCTGTGGGCCGGCGCATTTTGGCTCAGTTCAAGGCTTACCCAGGACGTCGCCAAATTGAAGGACGCCTTCTTGCTGAAAGACGGCAAACCCATGACCGTGCCTCATCGCGAACTCGGCGAACAGTACATCCTGGACCCAACGCATCCCAAAACACAACAATGGATCACCAGTGTTTTCAGGCAGTATCGCGATTGGGGAATTCGCTACTTCATGATCGATTTCCTCTATTCCATTTCAGGCTCCACTCCCGGACGCTTCCTTCCCGATAGCTATTTTAACCAGGATCTGATTCGCGGCCCTGAAACCTATCGCGCCGGAGTGAAAGTGGTTCGTGAAGCCGCCGGACCCGATACTTACTTGCTCTCCAGCACCGGCCCCACCTTCCACAATCTCGGCCTGGTGGACGGTATGCGCGTCGGCAACGATTATGGAGAAGGCCGCCCTCTCGATGGCCCCGGCAAAGGGTTCTACCCCGGCACCTTCGTCATCAACTCCCCAACCTATTGGACCTCCCACAAAGCCGCCGTCAACGCGCTTGCCATGTCCTGGTTCCTCAATCAGAAGCTCTTCGTAGCCGATTCCGGTAACGTCTTCACCGTCGATAAACCCGTTCCACTACCTGACGCCCAAATCTCCGCCACCCTGTTCGGCATCAACGGCAGCCCTCTCATGCTCGGTGACGATATCGATCGCATGTCCCCAGATCGTCTGGAAATGATCAAGCACCAATTCCCCCGCCTACCTGAAACCGCCACGCCGCTCGATCTGTTTGACTCCATCGATCCCGCATCTCCCAAGTTCTTTCACCTGAAAGTGAACAAGCCCTGGGATCAATGGAGTCTTCTCGCCGTATTCAATTTCGATAAAGACGACCTCAACCAGACCGTCAACTTCCAACGCCTCGGCTTCGCTCCAAACACGAACGTAGTGGTTTGGGATCACTGGCAGGAACGGTACTTGGGCATCCACCAAACGGCCTTAACGCTGACTGTTCCCGCAAACTCCGTTCGTTACCTACGCATCGCTGCAGAACGCCCGCACCCCTGGGTCCTCTCCACAGATCTGCACATTCGCCAAGGCCAAGCCGAACTGGAATCAGTAAAGTGGGATGCAAATACCCAGACCCTGGACGTCGCCGCTGCCCGCCCCCCAGGCTACCGGGGCTCCATCTTCCTACGAGTTCCAAAAGGGCTGGCAGCAGCAAATCCCAGCGGCCTCTATCTGGCAAAGGATGCCAACGATGGTTCCTTAGTTGTCCGGGTCCCGGCCGAGTTCGGAACGGACGGAAAGTTCAAAACCAGCCTTAAATTTACACCGATCCCCAAAAGCTCACCGTAACAGATGTAAGTTTTCCTAGGAGTTTCCGCAATATCGATTTGGAACCTCCATCTTTTGTTTCAGTTCCATGTTTTCATAGTATGGATTCTATTAATGGAAGCCGTAAGTTATTACAATCAAGCTTGTTACGCCCTTGCCTAAGGCCGATTTCAGCGTTATGATAAGAGAGTTAAGGGGTTTATTTACACCATGAAAAAACTATTAGCATTCAGCCTACTCAGCGCGCTGCTAGGGCTAAACGCCTCCGCGCAAACTATCACCGGTGCCATCACTGGCGCCGTCACCGATCCATCCGGTGCCGCAGTTCCAAACGTCAAAATCACCGCAACCGACAATGGAAAGAATCAGAAGTTCGACGCCACCACAAATTCTGCTGGCCTCTACACTTTCACCTTCCTACCCGTCAGCGATTACACAGTTTCTGTGGAAGCACAGGGTTTCCGCCGCGCCGCCATCGGCCCTTTCAAGCTGGAAACCAACCAGGTTGCCCGCGTTGACGTGCAACTGCAAGTCGGCCAAATCACAGAATCCATCGAAGTGAAAGATTTCGCTCAGGCTTTGCAAACAGAAACAACGCAAACTGGCGAAAGCTTAGGATCGAAGAAACTAACCGATCTTCCTTTGAACGGCCGTAACATTGTTTCCGCCATGTTGCTCATCCCTGGTGCGGTCCAAACCAATCCCGGCTCCGTGAACACGGCAACGCGCTTCTCCGGTCGCGCCTTCGTCAATGGCAATCGCGAACAGACCAACAACTTCCTGTTGGACGGCGTTGATGTGAACGATTCCATGGATAACCGCATCGGCTATGTACCAAGCGTTGATGCGCTGCAAGAAGTACAAGTCATCACCGGCAATGGTGGTTCCGAATTCGGCAACTCCGCCGGTGCAGTGGTCAACATGACCCTCAAGAGCGGCACCAACCGTTTCCACGGCAGTTTGTTTGAGTTCTTCAGGAACGACAACCTGGATGCCAACAGCTTCTTTGCCAACCAAAATCTGGCTCTTAGCAAGGAAAAGCAGCGCCGCAACCTCAGCCAGAATATGTACGGCTTCACTTTGGGTGGTCCTGTAAAGAAGGATAAAATCTTCTTCTTCACCAACTATGAAGGCACACAGCGTCGCGATAGCGGTGCAGCTTTGGCCAGCGTTGCCCCAGCCACTTGGCGCGTTGGTAATTTCAGCAACCTTCCTCAGACCATCAACGATCCCGCAACCTGCACTGTAACAGCTGGAACGCGCACCTGCCAGCCCTTTGCCGGCAAGCAAGTTCCGCTTGCCAGAATCATTGGACCAGCAAGAGTAGTCTTCGGTGACAACGCGTTATACCCACTTCCTAACTCAAGCGGCACCGGCGCTTTGGGTGTTGCCAACAACTACAGTGGCAGCGCGGCAAACTTCCTGAAGAACAATCAGGGCGACGCAAAAGTCGATTGGCGTGCTACCGACAAAGACAATTTCATGTTCCGGTTTTCCCAAGGATACTACACAGACGGAACGCTACTTCCCGTGCTGCCAACCTCAGCAGCTGGCGTAAAAGAAGCTCCAACCGTAGGTGCCGTGATTGCCTGGACTCGAACTCTCAGTGCTTCAGTTGTGAACGATTTCCGCTACGGACTTACCCGCACAACCATCGTCGATACATTCGCTGATCCGTTCGGAACGCAAGCTGGTGGCAATGCTAAGTTAGGCATCCCCGGTACGCAGCTTTCCCCTGGCTTCAGCTCATTGGGACCTGGCGAAGGCTTGTCGGGTATCGGAACCACAGGTATTCTTTCGGATGGGAAGGATAACAAGTTCCACTTGTCCGAATCTGTCAACTGGTCCAAGGGCCGCCACTACTTAAAGTTCGGAATGAATGGCGTTCGCTACCAGCAGAATCGCTTCTACTCCGGCAACAATGGCGCGCTCGGCAGCTTCGGCTATGGCGCTCAGTATAGCGGCTCCTCTGTGGTTGACTTTGCTCTCGACCTGGTTTCGTCCAAAGGTAAAGGCCAGGGCGACGGCCGGCGTTGGGGTCAACGGCATTGGCGCTTCGGCACCTTCTTCCAGGACGATTACAAGGCCACTAACAATTTAACTTTGAACCTGGGCATGCGTTGGGAATACACTCAGCCTCTCTACGAAGTTAACGATCTGCAGGCCAATGTGGATCTGTCCACCGGCAAGTTGCAACTGGCTGGAAAGAACGGAAATAGCCGGGCTCTTTACAACCCCTACTACAAGCAGTTCATGCCTCGTTTAGGATTCGCCTGGACGCCTGAAATGTTCAAGAAGCGCTTGGTTGTCCGAGGCGCTTACGGCATCACCAGCTTCCTCGAAGGCACTGGCGTCAATCTGCGCTTGCCACTCAACCCGCCAAACTTCTTTGAGTCAAATCAGAACTACGATTTAACAACCGGTGCTGGTTCGGCTCGGGTTGGCTTCAACGATCTGCCTGGTTTCACTGGCGTCCTGGCCGGCAACATTCGTACTTGGGATCCAGACCTTCGTCCCCAATTTACGCAACAGCGGAATTTCAGCGTGGAATATCAGTTCGCGAAGGAATTCACTACCAGCGCAGGATACGTCAGCCAGCGCGCAACACATACCATCGTCGCGCGCGATCGCAATCAGCCTCTTGCAGGTCCATCGAACGTAAACCCAGCTTTGTGGGCAAACGCTCAAACCCGCCGTCCGCTATTTGGTTCGGCTCCGTTGGTTACCACCACCGCTACCACTGAATCAAGTGGCAACATGAACTACGATTCGCTTCAGGTTTCAGCCCGTAAGCGCTATGGTTCCGGCATCGACGTCGGCATGTCCTACACCTGGTCGAAAACCTTCAACGACGCCCTGGGCTTCTTTGGCGCAGGCGGTGTACAGGCGGAAGGCGCTTATTGGCAGAACGGTAACGACCGCCTCGCAAACTATGGTTTCGCAGGCTGGGATGCTCGTCATAATCTGACGGTCAACTCCAACATTGAATTGCCATTCGGTAAAGGTCGTCGCATGGCAGCCAACATGAGCAAACCCTTGGATATGATCCTCGGCGGTTGGTCACTTGGTTACGTCATGCAGGCTCGCACTGGTTTCCCCATCACTATTTCAACGGTGGGTCAAAGCCAGCAAGCACCACGCGGTGTACAACGTCCCAACTATCTTCGTCCGCTCACCGTTACGGATCGCTCCATTCAAAAATGGTTCGGCACCAGCACAGCGGCTGTTGAATGCGCACAAGGAACAGATAACGGCACATGCGCTTACCAGCGTCCTGCTCTGGGCACCTTCGGCAATGGTTCCATTGCAACCGAACGGGCTCCTGGTTTCTTCAATGCCGACGTTTCCATCGGCAAGCAATTCAGAATCAAGGAAGGTCACCGCATCGACTTCCGTGCTGAATTCTACAATCTGGCCAACATGACCATGTTCAGCCCGCCAGCCCGCGGTGTGGATGCACCCGGTACTTTCGGTTTGATCAGCGGTCAGGCTAACAACCCACGCAATATCCAGCTTGGTCTGAAGTACATCTTCTAAAAACTACGCTGTTGTATTACAGTAGAAAAGGCGAGCCTTCGGGCTCGCCTTTTTTCGTGATCACAATCGTTTTTCAAATTTCTTCCGTTCCTGCTTCCATAGGTAAACCATAGACCAGCAGGCCTTTCCACGCCCTCAGCAATCCAGCTCACTCAGTAAACTCAGCCGGTCGGGCAGACGCATCATTCAAAATGAATCATACGGAGAAAAGGAAGGATTTCGCAATCGGGAAGAAATCCGGGACGGGGGTGCAATTCCAATGCAGATTTTTACTTACGGAGATGTACCACTGAATCGCAGCCCTGTCCAGGATTTCGCAATAGGTGACTTAGAGGGTCAGATCTTCCGAATCTTAACCGACCGGAACCAAGCCGCGTCATTATGATTCTGAAAAGAAATCGAACACTGCTTTTTCGGCTGCTTGGTCAACATCTGGTAAACCGGTGACGTCTTCCCCCACCGCTTCTCCAAACCAGCAGCTATCGATGGGTCGTCCAAGGAAGCGTCCACCACCTTCTCCCCATTCAACCAATGTTCAATGTGGTTCCCCTTCACTACTAAGCGGGATTGATTGAACTCCCCAATGGGCTTCATGGCCTGTTTGCTGCGCGGAATCATGCTGTACAACGATCCCGATTGGTACAACGCCCCACGGCGGGCATCGGCGTGCTTATCGTCGTCAATGGTTTGGTACTCGAAGCCAATCACGTATGTTTGACCCTCCCCTTCGCCACCACCCATTGCACTGGCCCGGCTGGGCAAACTCCCTTGCATACTGGTGTTAACGGAGTCTTCAAATTTTTTCGACTTCTTGATGAGGTCACTTGATAGTGGAACAAATTCTTGAATCCGGTACTTCAAACCACTATTGCCGCCCGAAGATATTTTCCATTCGAATTGCAATTCAAAGTCGCTGAACTTGGCAATGCTGACCAAGTCTTCACGATACCGAGGTTTGGGCCTGGCCTTAAGGCAGCCATCTTCAATGGTCCAGGAATCACCAGCAGGAGATAGCTTCGACGGGTCAGCCCAACCCTTCATGGTTTTACCATCAAACAGAAGTTTCCATCCGGCTTTCTTTTCAGCCGGAGTCAAGTTGTTTTGCGCCAGGCAACAGACGGTGGCGCTGAGGAGGATGAGTGCGAATTTCATAAGCTTGAGTGATTATAACGCCCTTCAGCTGGGGCCAAGGATCGTCAACTTATGGCCATCAGGATCAGTGAAAGTAGCAGCCCATGTGCCAGCGGTTACTTCCCGCGGAAGTACAACGAAGTGGCACCCTCGTTCTGCAAGTGCCTTATGAGCAGTAGCCACGCTAGCCACAGGGAAAATCACTTCAACGGCACCGGCAATTGCGTTTCCGGCAGATTTACCCAAGGGCCGGTTCAATGCCAGAGTAATGCTGCCAGCTTGAAAGAACGTCAATTCGCCCGGCTTGCCTGAGATCTGCAGCCCAAGTGTCTCGCCATAGAATTTGACGGATTTCGCCATGTCCGCCACGCCCAAAGAAATCATGGAAACACGCAAAGAAGGTAGCGTAGATTGTGGAGTTTGTGACAATACAGTGGAAATTATCAACAAAGGAAGTAGCCATTTCATGTGTCCAGTATGCCCGATTCGTCCGCCGCTTTCTTGCCCGATCTTGCGAACTTTCGCTTTTGATAGGCCGATGGAGGCACTCCGAACTTTGCGCGAAACAAGCGGCTGAATGCCGTTGGACTAATGAAGCCTACCTCCATACACGCGTCCAGAACCTTGGCCCCAGCTTCAATCAAAGCGCGCGCCTGTGCCAGCCGAAGGCTAGTTAAGTAAGCATGCGGTGTCTGTTTGAACGATTGCACAAAGGTCCGGTGAAAGTGGAAAGGTGACAAACAAGCTGCTCGCGCTACTGCCTCCAGCGAAACCTTTCCTGCTGATTCAGCATGCATGTATTCACGGCCAATCAGCAAACGCCGGAACAATTCCTGGCGAGTAGAAGCACGTTCTGCAGGTACCCGTGCCGCTTGTTCTCGAATTTCACCATAAAGATGAATCAACTCGGTAGCTAACAAAAGGAACCCTTCTTCAAATCCGCTCGCCGCGCTGCATTGCCCGGCCAGGCCTTGCACACGCCGCACAATGTTCCGCTCTCGATCCGTGTGTAGGGCAGATAGGTAGGCAGGAGTTGGGGCAATTCGGTTGGGCTGCTCCAAGGAGGTTTCTAAAGACGAGGTTGCATCAAGAACAATCCGCTCCACGAATCCTGGTTGGAAAAACGCACAACAAGTTTCAACGGGCCTTGCGGCCGCGATGTTCATGGAATACCGCTCCCCTTCCCCTAGGACAAGAAAGCTGGAGCGATCCACAACCAGTTCACGCCCACCAACGGTCCAGGCAACTCGGCCATTGAGGACAGTCTTGATAGAGAGCGGCCCTGCATAGTTATCCACACGATGCCGGGCAGCCTTGGCATGCAGCAAGACGTTATCAACGCCCAGACAAGCGCCTGTTGGAAACAAGAATTGTGGCCGTTGCATTTGTGCCATCGATTTACGATTTTACTCTTGCAGCAATAAGAATTCAGCGATCCAGAAAAATCAGTCACTCAACTCTATGATTTCTATTTTCTCTCGTTCCAGCAGCTTGGCAAGAAAGTAGTAAGTGCCTTTCCAAAACGTCTGCTAATTTCTAGACAAGGAGAAAACTACGAATTGACAAAAGTCAGCTGGTCCGCAAAGTCTTTGGTGCAAGAAACATCTGGTAGGCAGCTGCACCAACGGCCACGGTTCCCAAGCAAGCCAGCGATACGGTTGGGTTCATGCGAATACCCTGAACTGCAATCCATGAGCCAACCGTGATGTAGAAGAGCGGGATCAGAGGCCATGCAAAACTCACAACTGCGAGCTTCTGCCATCCGGTGCGCTTCCTGAAAATGAACAAACAGGCCACTGCAATTACACTGAAAGCGTTCAGCAGAAATCCGATGAAGAAGATCAGATCTTTGAACGGAGTTAGTGTCATGAAAATGGTGAACACACCTTGCATCAAAATAGCGTGGATTGGCGTGCGCCACTTTTCATGAACAATGGCAGCAGCGGGGAAGAATGCTTTGTTCTTTGCCATGGCGTAATAGACGCGCGGGCCAATGGTAACCATGGCGTTCACCGTTGCCATTAAAGACAACGCCATGAGGAAGCCAAACAATCCGGAAACTTGCGGGCCAAACAGATGAGAAGCGGACAGAGTCCCGACGGCGACCACACCTTTCATCTGCTCCAAAGGTTGAGCATAGATGAACACCAGGTTAAGGAGGAGGAACAACACGGCGACAATCAATGTGCCAAGCGTCAACGCAAGGGGTAAATTGCGCTCAGGATTTTGCACTTCCTCCGCCACATATGTAGCCGCGTTCCAGCCACTATACGACAGAAAAATAAAGATCAGGCTAATAGAAAATTGCGAAGGAATGCTATTGGTGCTGGTACGGACCGCAGTTTGCGAAAAGTTAGCCCAGTTGCCGTTGCCAATCGTGAACCCAAGTACGATGAAACCTACGAGCACTGCTAGCTTGATGCCGGTAAGGACGTTTTGTAATTTGGCAATTCGGCCGACCCCAAACAGATTCAGCACAGTGAACAAAGTTACCAAAGCACAGGCCAACAAATGCCCTGCCCCAACTTTGAGGCCTGCAAAGGCGAACTGAGCGTTGTCGATTTTGACTGCTGGAAAGAAGTAGCCCACATACTCAGAGAAAGCAAGAGCAGCTAAGGCGATGGGTCCGGAAAATCCCGCTACAAAAGAGATCCATCCAACCATGAATCCGGCGGCTGGACCAAAGGCTTGCGTAAGGTAAACATACTCTCCACCTGAGCTGGGAAAATTGATGCCCAGCTCGGAATAACAGAACGCACCAGCTAGCGCGCAAATGGCACCAACAATCCAAATAGCGATGATGGTTTGTACGTCGCCAAGATCGCCCGCCAAATAGCCAGTGGTAGTAAAGATGCCAGTTCCCACCATATTGGAGATCACCAATGCAGTAGCGCTGGTTAAGCCAATTTGACGAAGGAGTGCGGGTTTGGCGGCCATTCTAAAGAGTAAGTCCTCTGCCGGAAATAGCCGTTCCACCATCGCAATTAAATACCGAGCCGGTAATGTAGCTGGCAGCATCGGTGCTTAGGAAAAGTGCCAAGTCAGCCAACTCATCGCGAGTGCCCATCCGGCCTAAAGGAACCCCGCGCAGTACCTTTGCGCGATGCTCATCCGACGGAGCAAGGCGGCGCATGCCTTCAGTGTCGTCCGTCGGACCAGGAGTGATGCAGTTCAAACGAATTCCATCTTTGCCCCATTCCAGGGCCAGACATTGCATCAGCATTTCAACGCCGGCTTTTGCCGCGCAAACGTGAGCCTGAAATGCCATGGGTGCCTTAGCTTGACCTGCTGAAATAGCAATGACACTGGCACCAGGTTTCCGTAAGAATTGATGAGCTGCACGGCAAACATTAAAAGAGCCAAGCAGATCTATGTCCATAACTGCCTTAAATCCGTTGGACGACATACCCAGTGCAGGAGCTGGAAAATTGCCAGCAGCACCGGCGATCAGAATGTCGATGGGTCCGAAAAGTTCGTGGCACTTTGAGAGGGCTGCTTCGGTGATTGCATAATCCCGAACGTCTCCGGAAATCCCGGCTGCCTTTCCACCTGCATCGGTGATCAGCTTTACGGCAGCATCCAGTTTGCCCTGATCCCTGCCCTGGATCATCACATTTGCACCCTGCTCCGCCAGCCTCTCGGCCATGCGTTGTCCGATTCCACTGGAACCGCCGGTAACGTAGGCCGACTTTCCAGCCAGAAGATTGTCACGAAAAATTCCTGCCATGGTTGTAGAGGCAGGATAGCACGAAGCTGCTTTAGCTAGCCGCCCGCCATTCGCTGGCTGGTGCTTCCAGGGCGAATACATAGGCGCGATAGACGTTGTCGAACACCTTGTCCCAACTTGCTTCCAAGGCCGCAGCACGTGCCGCTTTGCGCATTTGCTGATGCCGTGCAAGATCAGTAACCAGGTCATGAACGCAGTGGACATAGTGTTCATCGGATCGCGCGACAATACCCGTGACACCGTTATTAACAATGTACTGCGGACCGCCCTGATTGGTGACAATCGCCGGAACCCCACTGGCCAAAGCCTCCTGCACCACGTTGCCATAGGTATCGGTGCGAGAGGGAAACAGAAACAGATCCATGTTGGCGTATGCGTTCGACAAAGCTTCGCCCTTTAAGGTCCCAGTGAATTCAGCACGCCGCAAGTTCTTTTCCAGATAAGGACGTTCTGGACCATCGCCGATAATCAGGAAGCGATGGTTTTCCTCAGCCAGCAATTTCTCAACTTCTACTAACAGCCGAACATTCTTCTCCGGTTGTAACCGGCCGACAAAGCCTAGGACGAACGTACCATCCTGGCGGAATCGCTTCGCTGGATTGAAGATGGTTGTATCCACACCACGCCGCATCAGGAAAGTCTTCTTCCCGGTCTTGTATTCCAGCATGCGGATCAAATCGGGATTCGGTGCCAGCAACACGCGGGCAATGCGATAGAACAAGGCCACTCCATCCAGCGTTCCTCGTTCGGTGAGAGCTGCTGCATAATCCCGGAACCGATTAGGAATAAAGCTCAGCGTGGAGTGCAAACGACGAGAGGCGAATTCATGCAGATTCGTGTGCCAGCTTGCAACCAAGGGGATGCCTTTGGAATGGGCGCAGTAGGCAGCGAGCATACCCAAATCACTGGGTCCCGTAAGGTGGATTACGTCTGGTTTGAAAGACTCCAGCGCTTGCTCGATTACGAAATAGTTACGCCAAAAAAGAGGGTCGAAGTAAAGATCCGTTTCAACGGGGAACTTGGCCCGGCTGCGCCGGATTTCAAGGGTGGTAACACTTCCGTCGGTCCAGGTACGGTTTTGAGGACCGGCATGAACGCTCAAAAATGGAAGCTCGCGGCGGCGCGCGTACGAATCAAGTTGACGGCTGGTTAAGGCAACGCCGTTAACTTCATGGAACGAATCGGCAAAGAACGCTACTCTAGGGGTGCGGCTGGTCACGTCATCCTCTTTCTACTGTTTTCATAGACGAAAACTGATAGCCAAGGTTACACCAAGTTTCTATCTAGATTGTGAAACTAACACGTGAAGAATTGTTAAGAGAAATCAGAGGGTTTCAGATCGCGGCGGAATTTCCCAAATCCGAAAAACGTTGGACGGAAATCGCCAACTAGATCGACCTTCGCTCGTTTGGGGATCTTCTTCTCCATACCAAGCGACCAGAACACGCCATTGACAATCAGCCGCCGCAACCCTTCGCTGACAAGGTCAGACGCGGCACCCATCGTCGTAGTAAACACGCGGGCGGATTTGCCGGAACGCCCTGTGAAACTGTTGGTCCAAGCAATAGGCATCATTGGATCGTTTGGGCGCTTGGAGACTTTCTTACCTTGCCGCTCTATTACGTAGTCGCCTTCAATAGGCTTGTCGGTAGGCGTCATGCCTTCCAGTACTTGTCCCTGAATCAAAGGCTGCGCAGTTGAAGGAAGTTTGGTAACCGTATAAACGTCACTAGGTCCCCAAATGTCCTCGCAGCCTTGAACAATTGGATGTTGCTTTTCGTTAGGAGCGATTAGCCCGCGCGTACTCTGCACAGCGTGATGGCCATGGTGGGAGATCCAAGTTTCGCCCAGTACCTGTTTGCCAAAACCACCCGGCCATTTCGACTTGTCGCGATAGCCGTAATGGCGGTATTGACTGGTGGATGTATCCTTATACTCGAACGAATGCGTAGCCGTGCGCAGGCCGATAATGGGGCGGCCGGAATGCACATATTCATCGATGTGCCGCATTTGCACGTCGGGCAACTCCCGGAAGCGGGTGGCAATAATCATCAGATCTGCTGAGTGCAATGCTTCCAATCCTGGGATGTTGCTAACCTCTGGATTGATCAGATTCGTCTTTGGATCGATCGCGAACAGTACCGTACAATGGAAACCATGATGGGTTGAAAGGATTTTTCCAAGTTGAGGGAGCCCTTCTTCGGAGCGATATTCTTCATCGCCTGAAATCAGGACGATCCGCTTTCCTTTCCCTTTGTAAATGGCCCACAATTTCTCGTCTGCGGCAAGAGCTTTTGAACCTGCTGCGAGCAACAAACTACGTCTACTGAGTTGCTTCATACGGCGGCCAAACCCTTCCAGGCTTTTTGCGCAGTGATGCGCACGTTTCGATTCTTACTCTTCATTTTCGGCATTAGAATTGCTGCTGCTTCAGCTGTTGCGATTTTCGCGATCCCCACAATAGCGGCACATTGGATGTGCTCTTCACTACGCTCCAACATGGCCTTGTAAGTTTCCAAAGCGGCAGCAGTATTCCCATGCTCCAGTTGCGCATCGGCAAATCGAAGTCGGCTATCGACCAGTTCTGTCTTTTGGGTTTCCGTCAATCCGGCCTCGGAGGGAAGCGGCAAGGCGGAGTTCGATTTCGGAGCGATGCGGGCAAAGGCTTTAGCACCTGCCACGGCAATCGCTTTGTCACTGGATCGCGTGGCTTGGGTACATATCGCTAAGATAGCGGGAGACGTATCTTTGCGATGCCCGAATGCGGCAAGAAGGCGCGGTTTGAAATCATCCTTGGCCTGGGGATAAGCCTTGACCATGGCTTCCGTTGCGGCTGAAACAGGGATCCGTTCAAGACAATAAACAACTTCTTCTCGAAGATCCACATTGTGGATGTCCTTGGCGATCGAGGCAACAGAATCTTCGCCTGCAATGTTGGATAGCAGCCGAATTGCGTGGATGCGAACTGGCAGTGTGGAGTCAATGGCTAACAAACCTTTAACCACTGCGGATCGGTTGGTTGACTTCGGATCTTTCCCAACTGAGTGCGTCATCGTAGTGAGCGCTTCGCGAGCAGCCTTGGCGATGCCTGGGTTTTCAGACGCTGCCAATTTGCCGAGTTCGGGGATCACAGAAGGGTCCACTTCGCCCGCTGCTCGCCATGCATTGAAACGAATGTCGGCATCGGTGTTTTTGATATCGCTTAAGAATTTTGCGGTGTCCATTTAAGTCTCCTTACAAATGCCACGGACCGCGGCCAGGGCGGCTTAGCAGGCGGTTGGCTTCATCGTCATTCTTGAAGCGCTCGGTGACTGGATCCCAATCCAGAGGGCGTTGCAACTGGAAACCAATGTTGCCGATAATGCACAGCGTCGCCACGCGATGTGCGGCTTCCATGTGCATGATGGGCTTTTCTCGAGTTCGGATGCAATCCTCAAAATTCTCGCTATGGCCTGGGCTGCGAAAGGCTTTGCCACAATCGCATTGCTGGGCAAAATCACGAACACGCTCTTCAGTTGAGGTTCCGGCGCCATCGCCCAAAGTCACACCAATGTTGCCATTCTGTCCCCAATAAACTGCACCGTAGCGCGCATCAAGGGTTGAGGAGGGAACACCTGGTTGAGCCCAAACAAGAGTCCAATTCGGATTCTTGAATTCGTAGGTGATCTCCATGGTTACTGCGGCATCGTACATCCCATCGTGAGGAGGAGCGCCGGTGGCAGTAACTTTGAATGGTCCGGTGTAATCGGAATCCATGATCCAATTGGCGATGCTCATAACGTGAGCACCGCGATCACGAATCTGCCCACCGCCGAAATCTGTCAGCCAACGAAAAGCACCGTGGGTATGCTTCACGTTGTAGGGCATGGAGCGGGCAGGGCCAAGCCACATGTCGTAATCGAGACCCGGGGGTGGATCTGCGTCAGGAGTCCAATCGCCATCAGGGCTGGCGTAATGCCAACAAGTGACTTTACTCACTTTGCCAATGCGGCCAGCCTTAATGTAGTTATTCGCCTGCCAGGCAGCAGCTTGCGAACGCCCTTGCGAGCCCACTTGCACCACGCGGGCGTAGCGTTCGGCGGCGTTCACCATGGCTCGACCTTCTTCAATCGTGTTGCAGGCGGGCTTTTCAACATAGACATCTTTCCCGGCCTGACAAGCCATGATGGTTTGCAGCGCATGCCAGTGATCGGGAGTGGCGATGTAGACGGCATCGACATCTTTGTCCTCGAGTAATCGCCGGAAGTCGCGATACATCCGCGGCTTTCCACCGACAGTTGTGGCAGCCTGATCAAGACGCGCCGTATCCACATCACAAAGAGCCATGGAGCGTGCGGGGCGCATGATGCGTGAACCATCGCCGCCGAGATTAGTTGCTGATGGGAGACTCCTGGTAACGTTCGCTTCAGGGCGCAAGAAGCCGCGGCCACGGCCTCCGATTCCAATGTGTCCAAAGTTCAGGACGTCACTTGGTGCGGGTTCACCTTGCAAACCAAGTGCACGAGCGGGAATGATATCGAACAGAAAAATGCCAGTGGAGGATGTTGTGGCAGCTTTCTTGAGGAACTGGCGACGGGTACGGTGGGTTTGTGTTTTCATGGAAGGCCCACGCTCAATATACAGAGGAGCGTGGGCGGATTCAAGGGGGGAGAAACTAGGAGGTAGTCTTTGGAAGACAACAAGACGTCCCACAGCAACTGGGTTTCACTGCACGCACAAATGCGCTCATGAACTTATCCTGCACAAGTGGCGCAATCGCATCGGCATCAAGGCCTTCGCCAACCAGAAACTGCCGAGCATCTTCAATGTTGTAGATGCGTGTTGGTTCAATGCTGATTTCTTCAAATCCAGCAATGGCCAACTTGGATGAGTACTGCTTTTCCTCCAAGGCCCCAGCGATGCAGCCTACCCAGAGTTCCATGCTGCGGCGAACTTCAGCGGGAACTTCGCCACGCACCACGACGTCGGACACAGCAAAGCGTCCCCCTGGTTTTAGCACGCGCAGAGCTTCGCGAAGAACCCGGTCTTTATCGGCGGAGAGGTTGATCACGCAATTGGAAATAATCACATCCACCGAATTATCCGGCAACGGAATATGTTCAATTTCGCCCTTGAGAAATTCTACGTTTGTTATTCCGGCCTTCAGTTGATTGGCCCGTGCCAAGGCCAGCATTTCATCGGTCATATCCAGGCCGTAAGCCTTGCCTGTGGGGCCTACGCGCTTTGCGGAAAGGAGGACGTCGATGCCTCCGCCGGAGCCCAAATCGAGAACGACTTCTCCTGGATTCAGCGCGGCGAGAGCCGTGGGATTGCCACAGCCAAGCGAGGCCAGAATCGCGGCTTCGGGAATGCCGGCTTTCTGTTGTTCTTCATAGAGTCCAGAGGTGATTGGGTCAGTTCCGCAGCTTGAGGAAGCACCGCAGCATCCGTTACTAGTGCCAGCCGATACACGCAGAGCGGCTTGGCCGTATTTTTCTTTGACGATTTCTTTGAGTTCCATATTTCGATAATACTAGAACTATACAATTTGTCAAGAAAAACTTTTCTGGGACATCTTGACGATTCCCCTACAATCTAGAAATGATCCATTGGCTGGTTGCTGGCATCGGCGACATTACTACGAAACGCGCGCTTCCGGCGATCCTGTCAGAACCGCGCTCTGTGCTTCACGCTGTTCTTACGCGCAATCCGGAAAAGGCTGCGGCCTACCCGAATGCCCGGACGTACACAACTCTTGACGAGGCACTTGCGGACCCGCTGATTGAAGCAGTTTATGTTGGCTTGCCCGTAGCTCTGCATGCACCAACAACGCTGGCAGCCTTCAGAGCCGGTAAGCATGTGCTGTGTGAAAAACCAGTGGCGATGAACTATAAGGAGGCGCGGTCTTTAGTAGACGCAGCGAATGCAGCCAACTTGCGCTTCGGCGTTTCCTACTATCGCCGCATGTATCCCAAGCTTCGACGGGCTGTGGAATTGCTAAACCAAGGTGTAATTGGCCGGCCACTGCTTGCTGAAGCTCACAATCATTTCTGGTTTGATGAAGCCTCTGGTCCACGGAATTGGTTCCTGAATCCTGCACTTTCCGGCGGCGGACCGCTTTACGACATTGCATCGCATCGCATTGATCTGTTCAATTTTCTATTTGGAAACCCGGTGCGAGTTTGCGGGCAAATCTCAAATGTTGTGCACCCGCGAGCGGTGGAGGATTCAGCCACCGTGCTAGTTGAATATGAACAAGGTACGCGCTGCATGGTTGACGTCCGCTGGCATAGCAGAATTGGCCTGGACGATTTCCGCATAACTGGCACAGAAGGCGTGATGGATCTATCACCGTTGAACGGCCCCAACTTCACCTACCCTGGCGGGGAGGAACAGCAGCCAGCGCCGGCAAACCTGCATTACCCATGCGTGGAGAACTTCGTTTCGGCCCTGCTGGAAGGAGCTCCGCTTGCCTCCAGCGGTGCCTCGGCAATCGTTACGGATTGGGTAACAGAACAGGTGCTTGCCGCGAATCCACAAGGGAGGTTTAGGTATCATAGGTACTAGACATGTCCGAAAGCACTTTAGGCGTTAATAGCTGGCTAGAAGAAGAGCTGTACCAGCAGTATTTGCATAACCGGTCGACGGTGGATGAGAGTTGGAGCGATCTATTCACGACCGATGGCGCACCTGCGCAATCGGCGATTCCCAAGAACGGTAATCCCGATGCCACGGCTTCTGCGCCAGCCGTTGAAGTTAAGGCTGAGCCAATCGTTGAACCAGTAGCCCAACCCAAACCGGTGGAGACAACCAAGCCTGCCGCTCCACAGCATGTGTCCACTACATCGAAAGCCGTTTCGGCACCTGAAAAAGCGCTGGAAGTTGGGCCTGGCGAACAACTAATTCCCTTGCGCGGTGCTGCGTTGAAAATTGCTGAGAATATGGCGCTCAGCTTGAAGATTCCGACCGCCACTAGCCAGCGCAATATTCCAGTAAAAGTAATTGACGAAAACCGCCGCTTGATCAATCAGCATCGGGGAATGATTGGTCAATCGAAGGTTTCCTACACGCACATCATCGCCTATGCAATTGTTCGGGCCTTGGAAGATTTTCCAAACCTTAACAACGCGTATGCTGAAAATAGCGGCGAGGCTTTCCGTCTGGTTCGTAATCAAATCAATCTTGGTTTGGCGATCGACATAGCTGGCCGTGACGGTGCCCGATCGTTAGTTGTTCCCAATGTGAAGAACGCTGGAGGCCTTGATTTTAGGAGCTTCCTGGCGGCATATGACGACCTTGTGGCAAAAGGCCGAACCGGCAAATTGCAGCTTCCAGATTTCCAAGGCACTACAATTTCACTTACCAACCCTGGGACTGTCGGCACGCTTGGAAGCGTTCCGCGACTGATGCCAGGCCAAGGCTGCATTATCGCGACGGGCGCTATTGATTTCCCCGCGGAATATCAGGGCATGACCGAAGAACTGCGGTCGATGATGGGCCTGGGCAAAGTGATGATGATGAGCTGCACCTATGATCATCGGGTGATTCAGGGTGCCGAGTCGGGCATGTTTTTGGCACGCATGCAGGCGCTGCTACAAGGCGAAAATCGTTTCTACGACGATATTTTTCTTGACTTGAAACTGCCCCATCAACCGGTGAAATGGGAGGCGGATCGCAGCCTTGTCCGTTCTTCGCAACAAACATTGCGTGCGGTGGATGTGCCCAAGGAAGCATCCATTCTTCAATTGATCAATGCCTTCCGAGTGAGAGGACATTTAATTGCTGATTTAAATCCTTTAGGCGTCGAACCCAGCTATCATCCTGAGCTTGATCCGGCCAAATACGGGTTGACGATTTGGGATCTGGATCGTGAATTCGTAACAGGAACGTTGGGCGCAGACATTGGCGAAGGCGCATCGCAGATGGTGGCGACGCTACGGCAAATTCTGGAAACGTTACGGCAAACGTACTGCTCCAAGTTGGGCGTGGAGTTCATGCACATTCAGCATCCAGAAGAAAAATCCTGGTTGCAAAGGCGAATGGAACCGGAAGCCAACAATTGGAAGCTGACCAAAGAAGCCAAGACCCGCATTCTGGAACGAGTGATGGAAGCGGAGAACTTTGAAAATTTCCTGCACACCCGTTTCATGGGTCATAAACGCTTTTCGCTGGAAGGTGGCGAAGCTGTAATGGCCATTTTGGACGAGTTGATTGACCGCGCTGCAAATGGCGGTGCGCATGAAGTTGTGATCGGCATGGCCCATCGAGGACGGCTAAATGTGCTGTGCAACACCATTGGCAAGTCCTTCGCGCAAGTGTTCAGCGAATTTGAAGGGAACATGGATCCGGATTCCACCCAAGGGTCTGGCGATGTGAAGTATCATCTGGGCGCAAGCGGCGTCCGGCGCTCCACTGGTGGGCGTGAAGTGGTGGTTTCGGTAGCCCCGAACCCCAGCCATTTAGAAGCCGCCGATCCGGTGGTGGAAGGCATTGTTCGTCCAAAGCAAGATAGGTTAGGGGATACCGAACGAGTACGGGTAATTCCGTTGCTGATTCATGGCGACGCTGCGTTCATTGGTCAAGGTGTGGTTGCGGAAACATTCAACCTGTCACAGCTTGACGGCTATGCCACTGGCGGCACGCTGCATGTGGTGATTAATAATCAAATCGGATTCACTACGAATCCCACCGATAGCCGCTCTGGCACGTATTGCACGGATATTGCCCGCATGGTGCAAGCGCCGGTGTTCCACGTGAATGGTGACGATCCGGAAGCTTGCGTTCGTGCTGCTCAATTGGCGCTTGATTACCGCCAGCAATTTAAGAAAGATGTTGTAATTGACATGTTGTGCTACCGCAAATACGGGCACAACGAGGGCGACGACCCTTCCTACACTCAGCCGCTTTTGTACGGCAAGATTAAGACGCACCCAAGTGTTGGGACGATTTATTCAGACAGACTGCAGCGGGAAAAGACGCTGACCGTGGAAGAAGTGGATCGGGTCAAGAAATCGTATTTGAACAGGCTGGCGGAATCATTTGATTCTGGAAAGCTGGATGGATCGAAGTACGAATTCCAGGAATTGGCGTTGGATGTCCCATTCCAAAAAGTGATGATCCCTACTGCTGTCGAGCGGTCAATGTTACAACAAGTGGTTCACGGAATGACTACCTTCCCCGAGGACTTTACCGTGCATCCCAAACTGCAAGGGTTCCTGGATAAGCGCAAACAGTCATTGGAAGGCGCGCCTATGGATTGGGCCATGGCCGAATCACTGGCATTTGGTTCGCTCGTGATGGAAGGAACTCCAGTGCGGTTGAGTGGGCAAGATTCCGGACGGGGCACATTCAGTCAACGGCACTTGACTTACTTCGATTACAAAACTGCGGAAAAATACATACCCATGCAGCATTTGACGCCAAATCAGGCGCATTTTGATGTTTGGGATTCCTCGCTTTCGGAATTCGCAGTGCTGGGTTTTGAGTTCGGCTACAGTGTGGCTGACCCGTTGACGCTAACTATGTGGGAAGCGCAATTCGGTGATTTCGCCAACGGCGCACAGGTGATGATTGATCAGTTCATTGCCACTTGCGAACAGAAGTGGGGCCAACCCAGCGGCCTGGTGATGCTGTTGCCACATGGACAGGAAGGTCAGGGTCCAGAACATTCCAGCGGCCGCATTGAGCGTTTTCTAACTTTGTGCGCCGAGAACAATATGCAGGTATGCAATCCCACCACACCGGCGCAATACTTTCACTTATTGCGCCGTCAAATGAATGGCGGGGCGGACCGCCGTGGGATGCGCAAGCCGCTAATCATTTTTACGCCAAAGAGCCTGCTGCGTCATCCAAAAGCGGTTTCCACAATTGAGGATCTTACAAGCGGTGCTTACCGCGAAGTGATTGGTGACCAAAGCCTGAACGATGCCAATCGGGTGAATCGTGTGATCATCACCAGCGGAAAAATTTACTACGAATTGCTGGCCGCGCGCGAAGAACGGAACATTCATAATGTGGCAATCATCCGGCTGGAACAATACTATCCCTTTCCGAAAATCGAACTGAAAGATGTGTTGATGCGCTACCCATTGAATGCCGATGTTTGTTGGGTTCAGGAAGAACCACGCAACATGGGTGCATGGGCACACGTACGCGACCGCTTCGCGCCTGTATTGGAAGAGAGCCATCGCGTGTTGCGCTACATTGGCCGGATGAATTCCGCCAGCCCGGCACCTGGTTCCATGAAATTGCATCAAGAACAGCAGGCTGAAATTATCAACCTGGTTTTTGCTGACGAACTGAAACCGATGCGCCGCCGCATACTGACTCGCAAAAAGGGATAAACTTCCATGATGAACTTTGTTGCTCGGATACTTGTTGCCGCGGCACTACTGATGCCTGCTTTCGGTAAGAGTCCTTTTGAAGGCCGCTGGAATTTCAATGTGGGAAACCGGGCTAATTGGCTGGGGATTTCAGAAAAGGCTGGTGCCTTGGAAGTGTGGTTCCAACCCACAGGCGGCAATGTTTACCAAGTGAAAGAACACAAAGTGGAAGGGCAGCACTTGATTCTGAATCTCTCCAAAACATTGACCTGGGAACTGGAAGTGGCAGGTGACGCAATCAAGGTGGTTCAAAAGCGCGATGGTAAAACGACAAATTTGACTGGCGTGCGGGCTCCTGCTTTGAGCCGCAATCCACCCAAAGCCTGGGGGACTCCTGAACCACTATTCAATGGTAAGGACCTCAGCGGCTGGGAGCCTCTTGGCGATCCAAAAAACAGCCATTGGATGGTGAAGGAAAACCTGTTGGTGAATGGAGACCACGGTGCCAACCTTAAAACTACGCGCAAGTTTGACGATTTCAAATTGCATTTTGAAGCTAACTGCCCGGACCATGCCAACAGCGGATTCTACCTTCGTGGCCGCTATGAAATTCAACTTGAGTATGAACCGATAAGCAGTAATCCTCCAGAACGCCGCATTGGTTCGGTGTATGGGCGCATCGCTCCTAAAGGCGACCTGCCTCGCAAACCAGGAGAGTGGGACATCTTCGACGTGACGCTGGTGGGCCGCAATCTTACTGTGGTTCGCAATGGTGTAACGACGATTGATCATCAGGAAATAGAAGGTATCACCGGTGGGGCGCTTGATTCGAATGAGGCGGAGCCCGGACCGTTCTATATTCAAGGCGATCACACAGGCGGGTTAAAATTCCGCAACCTTACAGTTTCCTTGCCGAAACGGTAAGAAGTGTTGCTAGAGTGAAGGCATGCCGAAGCTTTTCTTATCGGTGCTGCTAACCACCATTCTCTACGGCCAAACGCCTGTTGGCACTCGACCCTTCCGCCTTGAAGAGTTGCGAACGCAACCGGGATACGAGGTCTCCATTTATGCACGAAATCTGCGAGCGCCACGATTCATGGCGTTCGGACCAAATGGTGTCTTATATGTTGCTGTGCGCGGAGGGAATTCCGTTGTCGCGATTTCCAAGGCCGATTCAACTGTGGAAGTTTTTCGCGGCATAAATCAGCCCGATAGTTTGGTCTTCAACGGAACTGATCTTCTCATCGGATTGGCAGATGGCGTGGTTCGCTTACGCAATGCAGTCACCGACGACCTGATCATTCGAACACAACCCGAGCGCTTGATTACGCTGCCGGCCGGAGGAGGCCACAGTTCTCGAACAGTAACCATGGGTGCCGATGGGAAACTGTACGTTTCGATGGGTTCCACTTGCAACCTATGCAATGAGACGGACACGCGGCGCGCGGCTATTACGCGGTATGAAGCGGATGGCTCAGGGCAAACATCATTCGCACGCGGATTGCGCAATTCTGTTGGCATGGCTTGGCACCCCGTGACAGGTGAGTTATGGTCCACGGAAAATGGTGGGGATGGATTGGGTGATGATCAGCCACCGGAGGAGATTAACATCATTCGGCAAAACGCTGATTACGGCTGGCCCGATTGCATTGGCAAGCAACGCACAGTGGCCTGGGGCCCGGCTGCTCGTCCTGCTCGTTGCCCTGATACGCAAGTTCCAGAGTTGGAGATGCAAGCTCATTCTGCACCACTTGGCTTATCTTTCTACACAGGCGCACAGTTTCCGGCGGCGGTGTTGAACAATGCTTTTGTAGGATTTCACGGATCCTGGAATCGGAACACACCGACAGGTTATAAGGTTGTCCGCATCCTGGCAGGAACGGGTAAGGCTGAAGGGTTGGGGGATTTTCTTTGGGGATTTTTGGACCTCAACACGCGCACGACGTCCGGTCGTCCGGTGCATCCTGTTTCAGGGCCAGATGGTTCATTGTTTGTTTCAGACGATTCTACTGGAAATATTTACCGCGTGAAGTATGTTGGTCCAAGAATCAACCCAGGTGGCATTGTTTGTTACGGTCGTACCGTGTGCGAATTGTATGGATCCAACTTGGCGGAGGAAGCGAAATCACTAAAGCTTTCAGCCAATGGTCAAGCGGTGGAACTGTTGTATGTTTCGGCGGGGCAGATAAACTTTGCTTTACCGGAAGGACTCACCGGTGCCGTAGCTATCAAAGTGGAAAATGCAAAGGCGACGGATTCTGCTGTGGTGCAACTGGATTAGCGGACGATCTCTTTCGCCTCGGCAAGAATCGCATTTAAGTGTTGCTGGCTCTTCAGGCTTTCTGCATAGAGCTTATAAATGTTTTCAGTGCCTGATGGTCGCGCGGCAAACCAGCCGTTTTTTGTGGTCACCTTCAAACCGCCGATGGAGGCACCGTTTCCGGAAGCCTTGGTTAACTTCGCAGTAATGGGCTCGCCCGCCAAGGTGGTGGCGCTCACCGCCTCCGGCGATAGCTTTTTCAATCGCTCTTTCTGTTCGGGAGTAGCCGGTGAATCAATTCGTGTATAAAACGATTCTCCAAAGCGCGAGGTGATTTGCCCATGAAGCTCACCGGGATCGCGGCCAGTCTTGGCCGTCATCTCCGCTGCCAGCAGTCCCAGGATGAGTCCGTCTTTATCGGTGCACCATGCGGTGCCATCGCGCCTTAAGAAGCTGGCACCAGCGCTTTCCTCGCCACCGAAACAACAGGTGCCGGCAAATAAACCAGGGGTGAACCACTTGAATCCCACGGGCACTTCCAACACTTGCCGACCTAAGGCAGTTACGACGCGATCTATCAAACTGCTGGACACCAGTGTTTTTCCAACCACTGCTGTTGCGGGCCAGGCGGGACGATTGCCTAGCAAATATTGAATCGCTACAGCCAGATAGTGATTGGGATTTAGCAATCCTGAGGACCGTGTAACGATGCCGTGTCGATCCGCATCTGGATCATTCCCCCAAGCGATATCGAACTTGTCCTTCAACTTCACCAGGCTTGCCATTGCGGAAGGACTGGAACAATCCATGCGAATTTTGCCGTCGTGATCGAGAGTCATGAAACTGAACGTCGGGTCGATAGCCGGATTCACAACGGTGATGTTCAAGCCATACCGTTCTGCGATGGGAACCCAGTAGGGCGCTGCAGCACCACCCAGCGGATCAGCTCCGATGCGGAGACCGGAAGCACGGATTACATCCATATCAATGACATTTTCAAGATCATTTACATAGCCCGTGATCAAGTCGCGCTGATGCGTGGTGGCTGCCGCAATGGCCCGTTCATAGGGGATACGCTTCACCTCACGGTTCGCACCGCGAAGCAGGTCATCCGCCCTGTTCTGCACCCAATCTGTAATATCAGTATCGGCTGGACCACCGTTTGGTGGATTGTACTTGAAGCCTCCATCGGCTGGAGGATTGTGTGATGGCGTGATAATGATGCCGTCTGCAAAGGATGATGTGCGGCCATGGTTGTGACCCAAAATCGCATGGGAAATTACGGGAGTTGGGGTAACTTCGTCGTGCTCTGCAATGACGGTTTCAATGCCATTAGCTGCCAAGACCTCCAGTGCAGTTCGCTGCGCAACATCGGAAAGCGCATGCGTATCCTTGCCCATAAACAGTGGGCCAGTGGCAGTACCCTGCTTGCGAAAATCGCAAATGGCTTGGGTGATAGCAGCTATGTGGGCTTCGGTAAATGTTCCGTTTGATGAAGTGCCGCGATGTCCGCTGGTTCCGAAACTTACCAGTTGCGTTGGGTCGGCTAAATCTGGCTTGAGGGCGAAGTAATCGCGTTTTAATTTAGCGACGTCGATCAACAACTCAGTGGGCGCAGGGGTTCCTGCTAATGGGTGCGGCATTTACTGATTCATCCTTAGAAACTTTCCGAACCGCTCCATAGCCGGTTCCAGAATCTCCATTCCCGACGCATAACAAATCCGTATGGAACCCTCGCCGCCTTCGCCAAAAGCTACGCCAGGACACAATCCAACTTTTTGCTCCAGCAGAAAACGCTTGCAGAAATCAAAGGAATCGGTGAGCCCTTCTATTTTCGGGAACAGATAAAAAGCGCCATCGGGTCTGGGCACGGTGACTCCTGGCAGTTCCGACAGCGCGCTCAGGCAGAAGTCGCGGTTGACCTTCAATTGCGCGACCAGCGAAGCCACGCTTTCTTCTCCCTCAGCTAACGCCGTTTCTGCAGCACGCTGTGCGAAACTGGGTGCGCAGCTGATGATGAACTCATTCAATTGAGTGGCTTTTGCTGCGATGTCCTTACGAGACACGATCCAGCCAACTCGCCAACCAGTCATGCAGTAGCTTTTCGAAAAGGACTGCGTGACGATTAGTGCATCGTCCCGCGTGGCGAGCTTCAAGATCGAGGGCGCGGCGGAGCCCGAATACCAGAGTCGCTCATAGACTTCATCGGCAAGCAGCCATAGCTTATGGCGTCGAGCAAAATCCAATAGCCGCTGTTGTTCCTCAACAGTGGCCACCCACCCCAGCGGATTGGAG